>JALGZO010000494.1 GCA_025774865.1 bacterium
GAACCCGAGGCCGAGTCCCAGATAGCCACGAAAGCGCTGGCCACCGAACCAGGCCTTGATCGTCCCGTAGACAGGCGACGAGTTGTGCCCGATCTCGATCGACTCCCCATCGCTCACTTCGTTCTCGTCGAAGACGATGTGCGCGGCCGCGAGCCCGAACGAGATCGGCTTGCCCGGGATGGCGAATTCGAGGTCGCCGTTGAGGGACCCACCGTGGAGCTGTTCGGTCGTCAGGTCGCTCTTCGCCGTTGCGTAGCCCAGATTCACGGTGATGAGCGTGGCCCCGGATTCCCACTGCGCGTGCGCACTGCCGGCCAAGAAGAGCAACCCGGTACACAGGCTACCGGCCACAAACCGCTTCATTCGTCGACCTCCCAAGTTCGAAAGTCTCCGGTGAGACACCGCCCATCCCGGATCGTTTCCGCTGGGGCGACGAGCGACGAGTTTGCCCTGCGGAGTCCCCCCCGTCGAGCCCGGGAATCGCGGTCGGACCGCGGGCCGGGCCGCCGCCGGACCCCGTAGCAAGGGCCCGGCCGAGAGCACGACCGGGCCCTACCTGACGTCGCTGGTCCGACTCGATCGGCGGTCGGCGACGCCCTACTTCAACAACGTCACCTTCTGCACCCGCGAGAACTCGCCGGCGTCCATCCGGTAGAAGTACACGCCGGAAGCGGCCCGCTGACCCCCGGAATCCCGACCATCCCAGGCCACGGAGTACCGACCGGCCGGACGGGTCTGATTCACCAGGGTCCGCACGAGCCGGCCACTGACGTCGAACACGACGATCCGGACGTGGGCGCCATCCGCCGGAACCGCGTAGTCGATCGCGGTCGCGGAGCCGAACGGATTCGGACGCGGCGCGGAAAGCTGGAACGTGGCCGGTGTCGTCAGGACCGAAACGTCCGTCGCGCCCGGTGCCACCGTCAGCGTCGCGACGACGTCCACCGTCCGCTCGTCGGAATCGTTCGTGTGGAGACGGATCGTCTTCACGTACACGCCGTCGGCCAGGTCCGTCGAATCGAACGTGACCAGGAGGTCCGCGGAGCTCGACGGTGCGACCGTGCCGCTCGTCGGCGAGACGGACAGCCACTCCGGCGGCGTCTCGTCGGTGAAGAGAATCGCCAGGCCGTCGTGCAGGTACGGCGCATTGAACGCGACCTCCAGGCCGTCGTCCCCGGGCCTGTTCTCGATGCCCACCGTGCACTCGTCTGCCTCGCTGACGGTCTGGTACTGAAAGACGATCCGGCCGTTGCTCTGGATGATCGCCTGGAACGTCTGGGGTGCACCGGTGGACGCCCGGGGTACGTCGTCCCACTGCACGATGAAGCGGTTGTTGGCCACGTCCTGGTAGCTGTAGACCGTGCCGCCCGCGCCCGGATTCAGGTCGTCCCAGAACGGTGCAATGAAGTTGTTCGGCACGGACGGGTTCGGAATGGCGCCGTTCGTCGGCACGACGTCGATGCTCGTGAGCGTGAGGTATCCGTTCGCGCAGGCGCGCGCCGCGGTGTGCACGTTCCCGTAGTAACTGAAGTTGAAGCCGAGCGGCTGGAACGTGCTGATATCCTCGTTTCCCAAGGGAATGGGCGTGCCCACCGCGCTGATGTCGAACCACGCGTACTCGGGGCCTCCGGCCTGATCGCTGTCCACCCAGCGGTAGCCGAAGTTGTCCGGCCCCCCCATGTCGCGCCCCGGCGCGGGGGCCCCCAGGATCTCGACCGAGTAGTCGAGCGGGGCCTCACCCGTGTTGTTGATCGTGAGGGTCCGCCCCACCGACTGGTCGGGCGGGAGCGTCTCTTCCAGGCTGCCGGGCACCACGTCGATCTCGGGGAACGCGACGGTCGGGAAGTTGATGAAGTCGACCCAGGCGGCGTCGGACCCGGTGGACACCGAGCCGTCCTTGTCGTAGCGCCACTCGAAAGTGTGCAACCCGGAGGAAACCGGATAGGTCGCCTCCGTCCAGGGGACCGACCCCGACCACGAGTTCTGCTGCGCCCCGTCGATGTAGAAGCGGAGAAAGTCGTAGTTCGCCTCCGACGACACGTTGAACCAGAAGGACACGTCCCCGCCGGCCACGAGGTAGAGGTCCATCTGCATCGACGATTGCTGGTTGTGCGAGATGGATCCGGACCGCGCGGAGTAGACGCCTTCGTACACGTTGCCCGTGTCGATCGTCCACGGCGCGTCTCCGCCCTGAGTCCACGGCCAGTTCAGGAAGTCTCCGCTCTCGAAGTCTTCGTAAACCAGCTCGGGCAGTGTGAAGTCCTGGGTCGTGGCGCCGTTCACGATCACCGAATGCTGATCGGACCCGAAACCGTCCTTCCGCGCCCGGATGTCGTACGTAGCGAGGTCCGGCACGCTGATCGCATAGGTGCCGTTCGCCTGCGAGAGCACCGACTCGAGGGGCGTGTCCAGCACCGTGATCGTGGCGCCGTCGACGGTCGCCCCTTCGAAGTCGAATACCGTCCCGCTGACGACGGCCTGCGGCGCGATGGCGAGAGCGATGCTCGCGTCCACGACGCCGTCGGCGACGACGGTGACGTTCTGCGTCGTGGTGACGTATCCGAACGCGCTGTACTCGAGCGTCCAGTCGCCGGCCGGGAGAAACATGGAGAAGTCACCGGACAAGTCCGTGATCGCGGAGCGCGGGTCGCCCAGGACGTCGACGAGAGCACCCGGGAGGGGGCTGCCCGAACCGCTCTCAGTGACCGTGCCCGCAACCTCACCGTACCCGGAAAGCACGGCCACCACGGCGTCGTACGCGTTGATGAAACCGTTCCCGTAAGTGTTCTCCTCGCCGACCGGCCCGAGGTCGGTCGCGGTGCTCATGAGGATCTGCTTGATCGTGTCCACGTCGATGTCCGGATTGGCGGCCCGCATCAGCGCGACCGTACCGGCGACATGGGGACCCGCCATCGAGGTGCCACTGTTGTTCCCGTAGCCGCCGCCGGGCACCGCGGACCAGATGTTGCTGCCGGGCGCCACCACCTCGGGTTTGATGGGATGCAGCGTGCCGGGACAGGTCGAGGGGCCCCGACTGGAGAAGCCGCTGATGGTGTACGGCGGCGAGTGCTGCGTGGAGCCGACGGAGAACGCGTTGTACGGAGAGTCCGAGCGATCCGCCGGGCTGCGCAGGGACGCCGGGCTCGGACCCTCGTTGCCGGCGGACCACGTGTTCACCACGCCGGCCGCTTCGCAGTTGTCGATGGCCGTCCACCACCGGCTGTCGCAATCCGGATACCCGAGATTTTCGTAGACGCCCCAGCTGTGCTGGACGACGTCCGGAACGTCCTCCGTGGTGCCGGAGTTGCCGTCCGGATCGGCGAACCACTGAAGCCCGGTGAGGACGTCGTTGTCGAACTCGGTGCCCACGCCCTGATTGATCGAGTTGTCGGCAATCCAGAGCGCTCCGGGCGCCACGCCGATCTCGTTCCCGGGTGCCGTCCCGGTCATCGTCCCCATGGTGTGGGTGCCGTGGCCGTGGCGGTCCACCGGCGTCGCGTCACCGAACCCGACGGCATCCCGCCAGCACTCGTCCCACGGGGCGAAGTTGCCACGCCACCGGTCCGCGAGCGCCGGGTGGGTACCATCCACCCCCGTGTCCATGCCACCGACGAGCGCGCCCGCTCCGTCGATACCGAGCTCGTTCCACACCCGGTCGGCCTGAATCGCGAGCACGCCGGGGGTGACGCTCCCCCTCGGCGAGGGTCCCACCTTATCCGAGTAGGACTCCACCGGCTCGATCAGTTCCACCCGCAGATCCGGTTCGATCAGTTCCACGTCGGGGCGCTGGGCCAGGTCCCGAACCGCGTCAACCGTCCCGACGACCGTCAAGGCGTTCAGAATCCAGTACGGCGCGAAGCCGCGAATGCGGGCGTCCCGCTCGCTCGTCAGCTCGCGAGCGATAGGCGCCTGGGTCCGCTCCGCGACCTCGCGCAGCGCATCGATCACCTGCCGGTGCCGTTGGCTCAACGGAGCCCGGGTGGCTCGCAGCGTGGCGTCGAGAGCCTCGATGTCCGCCTGCTCCCGCATGACGACAAGTACCTTGATCTCGTCGGTGCCGTCCATCCCCCGCATTCGCCCTTCGAGCGCGGCAGAGATACGGCCAGCGTGGGTTGGATGGGCGACGCAGCACAAGAAGCCTGCCGCAAGTATGAGCGCCTTCTTCATGGGAGTTCGTCTCCAGGACTGACGGGATGATCAAGGGGCGGCTAGGATACCGACTACTGACTCTGGAATCTAGCACGGCGCTCCGACCCGGCTCCAGATGTGCTTCGAAACCAGCCGGACAGGCCCGATCCGGTCCCTCCCGGCCCGCGCCCCATCTCAATCGAGGTAGCCGAGCGCACGAAGGCGGTCACGGATTGCAGGCGAGAGATCCTCCGGGCGGACGGAGCGGGCCTGTTCCGTGTAGAGCAGAGTGGATCGTTCGAGCAGCCAGGCGGCCAGCGCGTCTTCGGCCTGTGCCAGGAGCTCGGGCGTCGACGCCAGCGGCCGGGTTTCGCCCGGATCCGAGTCCAGGTGATACACGTCGCGGGTGCCGTCCGCCCGCACGATCACCTTCCACTCCTTCGTCCGGACGGCGAAGTCCCGGTTGATCTGTCCGAACGTCGTAGTCAGCTCGGGCACGGGCTCGGCGGCGAAGCTACGACCCGCCCAGAGCGGAAGCGGTTCCAGACCGGCGAGCGCCGCGATCGTGGGGATCACGTCCACGTTCTCCAGGACGCGTGGATCCACCACACCCGTTTCAACACGGTCCGGTGCGCGCAGCGCCACGAGGATGCGCAACACCGACTCGTGAATCGTGGACCCGTGCGTGAAGTTCGGCACGTGATCCACCAGGTTCTCGCCATGGTCGGACGTGAGGACCAGGATGCACTCGTCCAGCAGCCCGAGGGTCTCCAGCTCGCGACGAAGCCGGCCCAGCTTCGAGTCCAGGTGACGGACCTCCGCGAGATACGACTTGATCGAGGGACGCCATCCGAAGCGGTTGCGATGGTCGGGAGACTCCGGTCCCCCGTCCGCCCTGGCGCCGAATCGGTCACCCCAGGGGTGAGGCGGAACGTAGGGCGAGTGCGGATCCATCAAGTGAAGAAACAGGAACGGCGGGTGATCCGATTCGCGAAGCCACGAAAGTGCGGTCTCGAAACTGGGATCATACCCGGGATTGATCCGATACCGGACCTTGTCGACGATCTGCACGAGCGCCAGGCTGCGGAAGAGGGCAGCGCCACTCGGCTCGGCGAGGAGTTCCGTCACGCCGGACTCCACGTACGCGTCGAACCCCTGCGCGAAACCGAACCGCCGCCCGAGGAACGTGTTCGTCACGAACCCGCCGGCGCGGTAGCCGGCCGCCCGCAGCCGCTCGGCGAAGGTCTCCACGGAAGCGTCCAGGATCGAGAAGTTCGCCCACACTCCGTTCGAGACGGGGTACCGGGACGTCAGCAACGCGGCGTGCGCCGCGGCCGAGCCCGGCGAAGCCGTGACCGCGAACGGCCAGAGAATCCCCTCGCGGCAGAGGCGATCGATCTCGGGCGACGTGGGAAGCGGCTCGCCTCCACCGGAGAGACAGTCCGGACGGAGCGTATCGATGGAGATCAGCACGATCGGGACGAGGTCCGGACCTGTCCCCGCCCGGGAGGCCACGACGCGCAGCGGCAGCGCGCAAGCCGCCACCAGCGCGATCAGAACGACACCGGCCGAGGCCGGAGGCACGGACGGGACTCGCGCGCGGCTCGCCAGGACGCGCCGCGTCGCGGCGGAGATCGCCAGGGCGATCGCCGCCGCGAGCGCGAGGGCGACCGTATCCGCGACGAGACTGACGGAGCTGAGGAAGTTCTCCCCCTCGAGCAGAACCTCGTTCGCGAAGATCCCGGCTCCGACGGCGAGCGCCGGAAAGACGACCAGCGCCACGATCGACGCCGTGGCGCGGGCCGGATCGCCACGGCCGCGCCATCGGAGGACTGTCGCCAAGAGCCCCCAAGCCGCTCCGAGCAGCCCGTTCGCGCCCAGCACATAGGGGATTCGGAGGGGTTCCTCGAGCGGGCGAAGCGAGACCTCGGCGACGCCGCCGAGCAACCCCATCGTGGCCCCGACGAGAACACCGAGGGAAAGGAACGAAAGGGGACCGAGCATGACTCTGGCCATCCTCACCCAGTTCGAAACTGGCGGGGGCAGCGTAGACGGCGCCTCGAGGCTCGGCAAGACGGAACGGCCTCGCCGCGGCCGCGTCACGGGGATCCTCCTGATCATCGTTTGGGACGCAGTCCTCGCGATCGTGTACAACAGCCCATACTCACATGACGGCACTTCTTCTCGTACTCACCCCGATCAGCCTCCTCGACAGCACGTCGATGCTGCCGCTGGCCGTGGTGCCCCTCTCGATCGCGCTGACGGCGCGGCGGCCGCTGCTCGTGGCGGGAGGCTTCCTCAGCGGCATCTTCGTCGTCTATGTGGCGGGCGGGCTGCTTTTTCTCGTGGGGGTCGGCGCTCTCCTCGAGACGTTGAGCGAGAAGCTGGAGCGCTGGTACCACCAGCCGAACACGCTGGAGCTTGTTCTCCAGATCATCGTAGGCAGCGTGATGCTCGGCTTCTTCTGGAAGCTCGCGAACGCGAGGGAAAGTCGACCGGACAAGACTGTCTCCGAGGACGTGACGCCATGGCAGGCATTCGTGTTCGGGGCCGGGCTCACGCTGGTCGGGCTTCCCGGGGCTTTTCCATACATTGGAGCGGTCGACCAGGTTCTCAAAGCGGACCTCGGAGCGACCCGCTCCGCGCTGGCGGTCATCTTCTACAGCGTCGTCTTTCTGGTGCCGCTGACGACACTCCTGATCCTGCGCCTCGTACTGCGGGAGCGCAGCGCGCCGATCTTCGCGTGGGTCGTGTCGTTCACCGAGCGGTGGGGTCGGCGCCTCATCTTGGTCGTCCTCATCGTCGTTGGCGCCGCGCTCGTCGCTGACGGAATCGGATGGTTCTACGGAAAGCC
>JALGZO010000495.1 GCA_025774865.1 bacterium
GGGCGCGACCGCGGTTCTGACGACGGGCGTCTCGCCCGCTTCGTACGCGCTCGAGTCGCCGCGGCCCAATCCGTTCCGGGCTCAAACCACGATTCAGTTCGACGTTCCGGTTCGCGAGCGCGCGACGGTCAGCATCGTCGACGTGTCCGGACGGATTGTAAAGCGTGTCGCGAGCGGGGAGCTCGTCCCGGGTCGCTACCGGAGGGACTGGGATGGACGGGACGAAGCGGGACGACGGGTCGCGAGCGGCGTCTACTTCGTCCGACTGGAGGCCGGATCGTTCGCGGCGACGCGCAAGATGACGCGGTTGCGGTAGATGCGGCGGCGCCAGGGTCCCAGTGAAAGCGGCTGAGCGCGGGAGCAGGCTATCCCCGGCCGAAACCGCCGCCGCCGGGAGTCTCGATCGTGAAGACCTCGCCTGCCTTCACCTCGACACGATCCGTGGCCGACAGCTCGATCCGATCGCCTTCCCGTTCCAGCGCGTTGCGGCCGACCGCGCCCGCTTCCCCTCCGGCCAGACCGAATGGGGGCTCCTCCCGGCGCCCGGAGAGGATCGCCGCGGTCATGGGCTCGAGAAAACGAATTCGGCGTACCGTTCCATTGCCGCCGCGGTGCCGCCCTCGGCCGCCCGAGCCGTGGCGAATACGGAACTCCTCGACCCGCACCGGAAAACGCCACTCGAGAACCTCGGGATCGGTGAGAAGCGAATTCGTCATGTGCGTGTGCACCGCGTCCGTGCCGTCAAAATCCGGACCGGCCCCCGATCCCCCACAAACGGTCTCGTAGTACTGGGTCTCGTCGTCCCCGAACGTCAAGTTGTTCATGGTCCCCTGAGCTGCGGCCTGGATCCGGAGAGCTCCGTAAAGGGCGTCGACGACGCACTGGGACGTCTCCACGTTTCCCGCGACGACCGCGGCCGGATATCGAGGATTGAGAAGGCAGCCGTCCGGAATGACGATCTCGAGAGGGTCGAGGCATCCTTCGTTCAGCGGAATGTCCTCGTCGACGAGGGTACGAAAGACGTAGAGCACGGCGGCGCGCGTCACCGCCGGTGGAGCATTGAAGTTCGAAGACTGCTGCGGGGACGTTCCCGTGAAGTCGATCTTGGCCCGCCGCGCGACTCGATCCATCGAGATCGCGACCTCGATCGCGCATCCGCCATCCATCGCGTAGCGAAAGTGGCCATCACTCGAGCGATCGATGACCCGGCGAACCTGCTCGGCTCCGTTCTCCTGAACGTAGTGCATGTAGGCGCGCACGACCTCGGGCCCGAACTGATCGATGAGCTTTCTCAGCTCGCGTTCGCCCGTTTCGCAGGCAGCAATCTGAGCTTGTAGGTCGGCGACGTTCTGGTCGGGATTGCGGGCGGGCCAGGGGCCGGTGGCGAGAATCGCGCGGACCTCCGTCTCGCGAAAGTGTCCGGCCTCCACCAGCAGGAAATCGTCGATCAGCACTCCCTCTTCTTCGATTCTGCGACTGTGCGGGGGCATCGATCCGGGCGTGAGGCCACCCACGTCGGCGTGATGACCGCGCGCCGCGACCCAGAAGAGCAGCTGGCTTCCGGACTCGTCGAACACCGGCTTCACCACGGTGATGTCCGGAAGATGAGTGCCCCCATGGTAGGGTGCGTTCTGAGCGTAGACGTCCCCCGCACGCATGGTCGGCCCTCGATCCGCCTTCACCGTGCGGACGCTCTCTCCCATCGACCCCAGGTGAACCGGCATGTGGGGCGCGTTGGCGACGAGTCGCCCTTCGCGATCGAAGACCGCACACGAGAAATCCAATCGCTCCCGAATGTTCACGGACAACGCGGTCTTCTCCAGAACCGTCCCCATCTGCGTCGCGACGGACATGAAGAGGTTGTTGAAGACCTCGAGCATCACCGGGTCGCATTGACGCTCGACGTTCTCGAACCTCGGAACCGGGGCGGTGCGTTCCAGAACGAGGTCCGAGATCTCCGACACTTCGGCCTTCCAGCCGGGCTCCACCACCGTGGTTGCGAAGGGCTCGACCAGAATCGCGGGTCCCTCGATGCGATCTCCGGCACGAAGCTCGGCCCGGTCATAGACCGGCGTGTCGTGCGACGACCCCTGGGTCCACACCGGGAACTCGCCGAGCGACCGGGCGGGTCCCCGCCGCGGCTCGGGAGCAGGAAACGGCGCCGCCGGCCCTTCCGCGAGCCCGACCGCCTCCGCCGAGAGCGATTCGACGACGATCTCGCGTTCCGCCACGGCGAATCCGAAGACCTGGCGGTGAACGGTCTCGAACGCGCTTCGCATGTGAACTTCGTCTGCGAACTCGACCGCGAGCGGAGTGGCGGTGTCCGCGTACCTCAAGTGAGCCGTGCACCGGATTTGCATCTTCTCGCCCGTGGAGTCCTGTCGCGCGACTTCTGCGCGGGCTTCCTTCACGAGCTGGGTCAGGCTCCGTTCGAGCTCCGGCACGAGATCGCCGGTCAGACGACTATCCACGGAGCGCTGCCGAATCGCGCGCACGTCAGCGAGGCCCATCCCGTAGGCGGACAGCACTCCGGCGAAGGGATGCACCAGAATTCGCGACATGCCGAGGACGTCGGCCACGAGGCACGCGTGCTGGCCGCCGGCTCCCCCGAAGCAAACCAAGGTGTACGCCGTCACGTCGTGGCCGCGCTGAATGGAGATCACCTTGATGGCGTTCGCCATGTTCTCGACGGCAATTCGAAGGAAACCTTCCGCGACCTCGGCGGGCGAGCGTACGTCATCCGTCGCCGCGCGGATCTCGCCGGCCAGGTCAGTGAATTTCTTGACGACGATGTCGCGGTCAAGAGGCGCATCCGCGGCCGGTCCGAGCACTCGGGGGAAGAACTCCGGCCGCAGTTTGCCGAGCATCACGTTGCAATCGGTCACGGTGAGCGGGCCGCCCCGTCCGTAGCACGCGGGGCCGGGCTCCGCGCCGGCCGATTCGGGTCCGACGCGATAGCGAGCCCCGTCGAACTCGAGAACAGAACCGCCCCCGGCCGCGACCGTGTGGATGCGCAGCATCGGCGCGCGCAGTCTGAACCCGGCCACCCGAGTTTCCGAAGCGCGCTCGAACTCGCCGTCGAAGTGCGAGACGTCCGTCGACGTACCTCCCATGTCGAAGGCGATGATCCGGTCGAATCCGGCCCGGGACGCGATGCCGGCGGCCGCGACGACCCCGCCGACGGGTCCCGACAGGAGGCTGTCCTTGCCCTGGAAAGCGTGCGCCAGGGCCAGGCCGCCATTCGACTGCATGAAGAACAGGCGAGGGTGATCGCCGAGGTTCCGGGCGATGCCGCCCACGTAGCGACGCAGCATGGGGGTCAGGTAGGCGTCGACGACGGTCGTGTCTCCGCGGCTCACGAGCCGCATCAAAGGCGCGACGTCGTGCGAAGTCGACACGTGCGGGAATCCGATGTCACACGCGAGCTGCGCGAGTGCCCGCTCGTGATCCGGGTACCGGTACCCGTGTAACAGGACGATGGCGACCGAACGGATTCCGTCCAGATGGGCCTGTTCCAGTGCCGGGCGAGCCGTGTGGGGCTCGAGGGAACGGAGTACGTCGCCGCGCGCCGACATCCGCTCGTCCACTTCGATCACGCCCTCGTGGAGAAGAGCGGGAAGCACGATCCGACGGTCGAAAAGTCGCGGTCGGTTTTGGTAGCCGATCCGGAGCGCGTCTCCGAATCCGCGCGTGGTGACGAGGACCGTCCGCTCACCCGTTCGCTCGAGCAACGCGTTCGTGGCGACCGTCGTGCCCATCCGAATCGACTCGATCACGCCGCCGGGAACAGGTTCGTCCGGCTCCAGTTCCAGCAACTCGCGGACGCCGCTCAGGATGGGGTCGTCGCGTCCATCAGGAGAATCCGATAGCACCTTTCGCGCGACGAGCGTGCCGTCCGGGCGGTGGGCCACGAGATCCGTGAACGTTCCGCCGCGATCGATCCAGAATCGCCAGCCGGGCGCCGCCCGCGTCATGGCATTCCCCCGGGACAAGTTCAGCGTGAGGCGGGGCCGGTGTCGGGAGGACTGTAGCGGCTTCGGAGCGATCGCACTACCGGTGCGGAAGCGGCGTCGCGACATGACGAAGATCATGGCGCGAGCTGATCCATGTCAGCTCCGGTGCAAAAAGCCCCTCGATCCGTCCACGCGACACGGCGCGCGTGCGAGCAATTGCTATAGTCGGAATGCCGCCCAACTCGCCTCCGGTTTCGTCGTACGGAGGAAACAACCCATGAACACCCCACCGCACATCGGGACGCCCCGAGGTTTGCTCAACCGCGCCCTCTGTGGATCGCTCGGCGCCGTCTTGTTGCTGTCTCCAGTCTCATCGCCGCTGGCGGCACCGGACCGCGCACGGCCGATCTCAACTCCGTACGACCCGCTCACCTGGCTCGATCGAATGGGGACGTTCTTCGAGGAGAACCCGCACCTGAAATCGCAGCGGGGGAGCGGCTGGAAGCCGTACAACCGGATCCGCTGGGCCACGGCGCGCCGGCTCACGGAGGGGAGACTCCCGGCCTGGGGTGCGCGCTGGGAGGTCTGGCTCGAGAAGCAGCGCCGGGCCCGGTCCGCTTCGCCCCGTTCGACGTGGTTCGAGATCGGGCCTGTCCATCTTTCCGGCCGGGCGCTGGACATCGAGTTTCATCCGACCGATCCGAGCATCGTCTTCGTGGGCTCGGCGACCGGCGGGCTCTGGATGTCGACGGACGGCGGAGACACGTGGGTCACGACGACCGAGGAGCTTCCGACGCTCGGGATCGGAGCGGTGACCGTCCTCCCGTGGGACCCCGACATCGTTCTCGTGGCGACCGGAGAGGCGACCATGAACTACGGTCGCGCGGGAGGCGTCGGCGTGCTCAAGTCGACTGACGCGGGTCTGACGTGGAACCCGACGGGGCTGTCGTATCCCGCGGCCGGGCTCTGGGGACACGGCTTCCACGCGATGGAGGTGAACCCTCTCACGGGTACGATCCTCGCCGGCGCGACGGACGGGCTCTGGCGGTCGACGGACGAAGGAGACACGTGGACCGCCGTCAGAACGGGCGGAGACTACTATGACGTGAAGTGGAAGCCGGGGGACGCGAACCGCGTCTACTGTGCCAAGGGCAGCGCCAGCGGCGGGAACAACGTCAAGGTGTCCACCGACGACGGGCTGACCTGGACCAAGGCCGGCACGGGCCAGCCGGCGGGATTCCAGATCGGCAAGACGAAGATCGCCGTGACACCGGCAGATCCGACCGTCATCTACGCGTACTACACGAATCTACAGACTACGCTGACTCTGGCCGTCTGCCGCAGCACGGACGACGGCGCCACGTGGACGACCCGCAATTCCGATCAAACGCTGGCGGGAGGACAGGGCTGGTACAACCTCGTCCTGGCCGTCGACCCCGACGACCCTGACCGCCTGATTGCCGGGATGGTCGATCTGCTCGTCTCCACGGACGGGGGGACCTCGTTCACGCCGACCGGCGTCGGCAACATCCTCGGCGACGAGACCAGCCTTCACGTCGATCATCACGGGATCGCGTACGAGCCGGGCTCCACCACGAACGTCTGGGTGGCCACCGACGGCGGCGTGTGGAGGTCCACCGATGACGGGGACACCTGGAGGTCCCGCCGGGAGGGCATCAACACGTACCAGTTCTACGACATCTGCGTGGCTCAGACGGACCCGATCTTCATGATGGGCGGCACGCAGGACAACGGTATCCCCGGCCGGGACGGCCCGTTCAGCTGGTTCGTCACCACGCTCGTCGCCGACGGGATGGTCTGCAACGTCGATCCCACGAATGCGAGCATCATCTACGGCGAAGCTCAGCTCGGAGATCACGTGCGGAGCGTCGACGGCGGGCAGTCCTGGTCGGACATCATGAACGGGATCACGGGCTGGGGCGACTGGGTCACGCCGGTGGACGAGGACCAGAACGACCCGACGCACCTCTACACGTCCACGACCGCCGGCATCTTCCGGACGACCAACGGCGGAGACCTCTGGGAGAACGTGGCTCCGCACGAAGCCGTCTGGATCTCCATCAGTCCGATCGACGGGAACGTGGTCTGGACCGTGCACGACTCGTCCGGCGTCTGGCTGACGACCGACGACGGGGGATCTTGGACGGCGGCGTCCGCGTCAGGTTTCGTCGTGGGCCCGGCGACACGGATCCTCGCGGATCCTGCCGACGTGCAAGCGGCGTTCGCGACGTTCGGGGGCTACGAGGAGTCGACCGCGCGCGTGGCCCGGACGACGGATCGGGGCGTGAGCTGGATCGACGTCACGGGCGACTTCCCCGCGCAGCCGGTGAACGTGATCGTGGTGGACCCGCTGGATCCGGACCACTGGTACGTCGGCACGGACGTCGGCGTCTGGGTGAGCACGAGCGGAGGAACCACGTGGATTCCCTTCGAGGCCGGGCTGGCCAACGCGATCGTGTACGACCTGGAGATCCAGAGATCGACGCGGAAGCTCGTGGCCGGGACCCACGGGCGCGGAGCCTGGGAGGTTGACCTCCCACCGCCGAACAGCACGGCCGCCCCGGCCGTGGCGTCCGGTCCCCGGAACCTGTTGCTCGATCCGCCGCACCCGAACCCCGTGCGCGGTCAGACCTGGCTGCGCTACGCGGCGCGGCACGAGGGCCCGGTGACGCTCGACGTCTACGACGTGCGCGGGCGCCTGGTCGGTCGCATCGCCGAGCACTCCCGGGGAGACGGCGTGATTCGGGCGGTGCCCTGGCTCACGGACAAGGTGGCCGGTGGCGTGTACTTCGCGGTGCTACGGGCTGGCGGGGCCGAGATCATGCGGAGGGTCACGGTTCTCGAGTGACGTGTGGATCCACGCGGCGCGACGTCGTCCCCAGCCAGATCGCCACGCCGGCGATCGCGGCGCCCGCTGCGTCCCGAAGACCGGTGGGGCGCGAGAAGATCACGACATCCCAGACGAAGGCCAGCATCGGC
>JALGZO010000496.1 GCA_025774865.1 bacterium
GTGTACGAAAAGGCCGTCGAGACGAACCCGACAGATTACCGGATCTGGGGAAATCTCGGAGCCGTGTACAGCCTCATACCGAGTCGGCAGGAGGAACGCCTGGACGCGTACCGTCGGGCGGTCGTCCTCGGGGAGTCTGAGCTCGAAATCAACCCGAATGATCCACAGCTCCTGGCGATTCTGGCTCAATGGTATGCCCTCGTCGGACGCGAGTACGACGCGCGAGATGCCATCGACCGCGCCCTGGATATCGCGCCCAATAATCTGCAGGTCTTGCAGTACGTGGCGGCCCCACTGATCGCGATCGGCGACACGACGCGCTCTCTGCAAGTCCTTCATCCGGAGTTTCAGCGGATGGTCCGCGAGTATCGGGACCGGGAAGAAGAGGAATGAGGGGTGGCGGGGAAGGCAAGTCGTCCTCACATGAGAGGCCACGCCTCTCGGAACCCATAGGGAGAGAATCATGAGCGAGCAAAAGATCGCCACGACAGGAACGACCCCGAAGGCGGGAGGCGGAACACCGGGCGGAGGAGGACTTTGCGACCCAGTGATCACGATCCTCAAGCCCGGGAGTGAGGACAAGACCCTGTTCCCGAACCCCATCGCCTACGTTCCGATGGATCCACCGTGCGATGGGGGGTCGATCACGTGGGTCCTCAACAGTCAGCCCGGCAACACGGTGAGATACGAGATTCTGCCGTCACCCGTTTTCGACCTCACGGGCATCCCGCTCAAGGGCACCCTGGATCATCAACAGTTCTTGAAGATACCCTTGGTTACCGAGGACGCCGGTGCGGGCGCCGTGGTCTTCAGCGGAAGCGATCCCGTGACGTCCGTCGTCATTATCGATTAGGCAACGATGCGCTGAGGAGGTGCCGACTCACTCGAGGTAACCCAGCGCCCGGAGCCGGTCGGCCTCCTCCGCGGTGAGCGGCCGGCGCGCCGGGGGCGGGCGCGTCGGGTCGCCCAGCGGCGGCAAGTACCTTGCGAGTGACTCGGCCTCGTCCGCGAAATCAGCCGCACGATCGCGGCGTTCCTCGAGGTCATCGGCCATCGAGAAGAGCTCCCGGCGGTCGGGGTAGTCCACGAGCTTCCACCGGTCCGCGACGACCGCACGTGCCGGAATCCGCGCGAGCTCACCCGCGCGGTCGAAGAAGCCCGGGTCGGTCGGCCGCGGCGTTCCGAAGAACTCGATCGGCACGGTGCCCGGCCCGGACACCGCCTCGCGCAGATCGCGCCCGATCCCCAAGGACTTGCCGCCCCCGATCGCCGACAGCGTGGCCGTGACGTCCAGCAGGCCCACCGCCTCTTCCCGACGCGGCAACTCCTCCCCGGCCGGCGGCATCACGATCAAGGGGATCCGCACCTCTTCGTTGTAGATCGAGGTCCCGTGCGCCACCGCACCGTGTTCCCCGAACGCTTCGCCGTGATCGGCCGTGATCACGACCCACATGCGGTCCAAGAGCTCACGGCGTTCCAGCTCGTCGAGCAGATCGCCGATCGCGGCGTCCAGGGCAAGGATCTCCTCGTCGTAGCGGCTTCGGGCGTGCGCGAGCCTCTCCGCCGGATCGCGCGCATCCACCGTCACGGGCGGGGCGCCACTCATCCCCTGCGAGAACACACCGGCGTGCGGTGACGCCGCCGCGTACGGAGCGTGGGCCTCCATGTAGTTCGCGAGAACGAACCAACCGCTCGGGGCCGCCCCGTCGACAAACCGGAGCACTTCCCGGTTCACGACGGGGGCGGCGGGGTACGGCTTCACGGTGTCGGCCAGGAGCCATGGCACGAATCGAGCTCGGAGCTTCTCCCCGATCAGGAACAACGGGCGCGGGGACGGCGGCTCCCAGAATACGTCGAAGCCACGTTCCATCCCGGGCGTCGCGCCGAGCTGCACGTTCGCGGAGATGACGGCCGTGCGGTAACCGTTCGCCCTCAAGTGCTCGGCTAGTGTCACATCCGCCTCGAGCCGCGGCACGCTCGGGGTGGACCGTCCCGGGTAGCGCACGTTGCCTCCGTGCGCCCCGTGCGCCGTGGGAACGGTACCCGTCAAGAGCGACGCGTGAGCCGGCAACGTCCAGGTGGCCGTCGAGAACGCGAGCGGGAAGAGCACCGCCCGCGGCCGTTTCTCGAGCCACTGCGAGAGACGCGGGGTCGTGTCGCGCTCGTAGCCGTAGATCGACAGCTGGTCGGCGCGGACGGTGTCGAGAACGATGAGGAGGATCGGTGGCCCCGCTTCGTTTCTCGCCGCCGCCGCGGCCGGCGGCTCGGCCGGCCCGCCCAGATCTCCGCTCTCCATGCCCCACGGTCGCGCGCGATACGTGAACGGGGTGACCAGGACGACGACGGCAAGGACCGCCACCGTGACGACGATCTCGCGCGGCCATCGCGGCCGGCGGACCCGGAGCGCCGCGTACTCGGAGAACGTGAACAGAATCACGGCGAGCACGAGAACTCGCAGCACATCACGAGCGACGCCCGGCGGAAACCAGGCCGCAAGAAGAAAGAGCACCTTGGGGAAGATGACCAGATCGAGACAGACCGCTCCGCCGACCGCAACGCCGAGCCCCCACGGCGAGACGCCGGCCCGTCGCGCCGCGGCGAGCCCCCCTGCCGTCACCGCAGCGAACGCGAGCCCGACCAACAGGCCGCGACCGCCCGCAAAGAAGACCGCCGCCTGGAGGCCCGCCCAGACCGCGAGCGCCCCGACGACCGCTCCCGGGCCGCGCGACCGCGCGACCGGCATCCACACGAGGAGGGTCGCCAGCATCGTCGCCGCGAGGCAGAGCACCAGGTATCGCAAGGGCGGCAACGGACCGAGAGGCGCCAGGACGGCGATCTCGAATGCGAACGACGTCGTCACCGCGGCCACCAGCGCCGCGCCGGGCGACGCGCCCTGACGGTCGATCGACTCCGAAGTCATCCACGCCATCCTACCCGCGTGCTAGACTTCGCGCTACCAGACGGTCGCGACCCTTTCCTCGAGGCGCCCCATGCTTTCCGTGATCCGTTCCGCCGCGATCCTCGGCGCGGTCGCCGCCGCGCTCTGCCTCGCGAGCTCCGCGCACGCCGCGCCCGGCGACACCACCATCGTCCGAACCTTCGACCAGGACTTCTACAACTGGGCGACCCCCCACTACGAGACGTTCACGCTCCCAGACGATCCGGAGAACTGGAGCAAGGTCGTGATCCTCTACACGATCGGCTGCCCGGGACCTCCGAACGACTGCGACCCGTGGGATCGCCTCGGCCACCTGCGCGTCGTACGGGAATCGGACGAGACCGAGATCGCGCGGATCATCACGCCGTACGACATCACGGGAGGAGACCGGCCCGGCACCTGCACCTGGGAGATCAACGTCACGGCGTACAAGTCGATCCTGCACGGTACGGTGACGCTTCGGAACTACATCGAGTCGTGGATCGGAGGCGAGAACGGCTGGCTCGTGACGATCGACTTTCTCTTCATCGAGGGCACACTCGCTCTCGAGCCCTATCGTGTGATCGATCTGTGGGGAGCCGACCACCTGGTCTACGGGAATCCGGAAATACCGATCGAGGACATCTTGACGCCTGTCCCGGTGGACATTCCCGCGGACGTGGAGCAGGCACGAGTCCGGGTCTTCACCACCGGTCACGGGCAGGGGAACACGCTCAACTGCGCGGAGTTCTGCCCGATGGATCACAGCGTCGTGGCGGGAGCGGACACCTATACGCACCTGCTCTGGCGGTCGAACTGCTCACAGAACACGTGCAGCCCGCAGGGCGGCAACTGGACCTCCGGGCGCGCCGGGTGGTGTCCCGGCGACAAGGCGAAGGCGTGGAACGTCGACGTCACGGCGTCGCTCACGCCCGGCCAGACGATGACCTTCCAGTACCAGATCGAGGACTACGAGAACCTCTGTCGCCCGTCGAACCCCGAGTGTGTCAACGGAGTGACCTGCCCCGACTGCAATTACAACAGCACTGGCCACACGCAACCGCACTACACGACCCAGGCTCAGCTCATTCTCTACAAGTCCCACTCGGCCGTCGTCGGGGCGGGGGACTTCGACGCGCAGATGGACGGCGTCGTCCTCGAGCAGAACGTCCCGAACCCCGCTCGAGACACCACGCTCATCCCCTACTCGCTCGATCGCCCGAGCTCCGTTCAGCTCGACATTTACGACGCGGCGGGGCGCCTCGTCCACGAGGTCTCACTCGGCCGGATTCCGGCCGGCTCGCACTCCTACCGGTGGAATGGACGCGGGCAGTCGGGCCAGCGGGTCGCTTCCGGGGCGTACTTCTACGTCATCGAGACGGCGGACGCGAGGCAGTCGAAGAAGCTCGTGATGGTGCACTGAGCTTCGGCCCCGGTGCCGCTCACTCCGGCCCGAAGTCGGGGTTCTCGAGAAACTCGAGATCCGAGAGCGTCTTCAGAAACGCGATGAGGTCGGCCTTTTCCGGTTCCGTGAGCGAGAGACCCGGCGGCCCGTGGACCCTGAGGACGGCGTCGAGATTCGGCGACGGCTGCACTCCCGACGAGTAGTGATCCATCACCTGCTCGAGGGTGTCGAAGCGGCCGTCGTGCATGTAGGGCGCGGTGTGCTCGATGTTGCGGAGCGTCGGTGTGCGGAACTTGCCGTGGTCGGGCTCCCGTCCGGTGACCGCCTGGCGTCCCGGGTCGACCGGCGCGAGGTCCAGCCCGTTGTCGTGATACTCCTCGTCCGTGAAGAACAGCGTGCCGTGGCAGTGGAAGCACTCCCCGGTCTCGTTGAAGAAGAGGCGCTCACCGCGACTCTCGGCCGTGGTCAGCTCGAGCTCTCCTCGGAGGTGTCGGTCGTAGCGTGAGTGGTTCGAGATGAGCGTTCGTTCGAACTGCGCGATCGCCTTCACCACGCGGTCCTCGTCGATCTCGATCGTACCGAACGCCCGGCCGAAGAGTTCCGGGTACTCCGCGTGGGCCGTGAGGCGCGGGATCGCCTCGTCCCAGGGAAGCGCCATCTCGATGGGGTTCGGCACCGGCTCTCGCGCCTGGTCCTCGAGGCTCGGCGCACGCCCGGCCCAGAAGAACTCCCGCAGCCAGGCCGCGTTCGCGAGCGCGGGAGCGTTGCGCGTCCCGAGGCTACCGTCGACCCCCTCGCTGAACCGGCGCGGATCGGAAAATGCGTGCGCTTGGTCGTGGCAGCTCGCGCACGACTGCGTGTGATCGAGTGACAGGATGGGATCGTGGAAGAGACGCCGCCCGAGAGCGACGCCTTCTCTCGTGAGCGGGTTGTCGGGGAACTCGGGGAACGGACGGAGCCCTTCGGTATCGGGCGTGAACGGCCTCGGATCGGGGAACCCCTCGCCTGGTCCTGTATTGTCGCTGCATCCCACGACTACGACGAGCGAGAGAAGGAATGTGGAGCCGCGAGGAATAGACATGAGTTATGGCAAGGGGGAGAAGACGCCCATTGTGACAAACCCCTCCATCGGTGGCAAGGGACCCCACGCCGCCGGGTCGGCCCTTGGGTTCCCGCATTCCGGCCCGCCGGGGCCCGACGATGGCCGCGGGATGCCTCGGCGGCGGCGATCGTCGCGGACCTCTCCGGCACACGGCTTGCGTCGTTCGCACGTTTCCTCGTCTTCTCCCGGAGAACCGTCGTTGGCACCTGCGAGATCATGGGGCGCCTCGGCGCGGGCGCGTCTCTTCCCCGTCGTCGTCCTGGGCGGCGCCGTCGTGGCACTGGGCGGAATCGTGCGCCATGGGCATCGGGCGAGCTCGACAGATGCCATTCCGCCACCGAATGCCCTCCGCCGCGCGCTCCTCGCCGCACGCCGGCACGGCCCTCCGTCGGATCCCGCGCCGTCGCTCCTGCTCCTGGCGGCGCCCGGGTGCGAGCCCTGCGAGCGCGCCCGTCATGATCTGCGCTATCTCGTGCGTCCCGAGGACCTCGGCGTGCGCTCGGCCGTCCTCCTGACCACGGACGAGAGCGGGGCCTCGGGCGGTCTCGCCGCCGCGGTCACTCCGACGTACTTCCTGACCGATGACCGCGACCGCCTGCTCGCCGTGGCGCGCGGGTACCATCCGCCCGTGAGCCTGCGTCGCTGGATGAGAGAGACGCTGGGGAGGGATCCTCCCTAGCCGCTGACTTCGGCCGCCGCATCCTTCGCGCCGCGGCCGAACGGGATCAACCGTCGCCCTCTCGACCCGACCCGATGCTCGGGAGGACGTCGCGAAACGCGATGCCGTAGAGATCCCACACCGTGACGAAGAGCGCCGCGATGATCGGTCCCACGATGAAACCGACCACGCCGAAGAACAGGATGCCGCCGACGGTTCCCAGGAAGATGAAGAGGTCGTGCATCTGCGTGTCGTGCCCCACGAGCCGTGGACGAAGCACGTTGTCGACGCTGCCGACCACGACCGTGCAGAACGCGGCCAACCCGACGCCCGCGACGACGTGTCCCCTCAGGGCGAGGATGATCGACGCCGGCACCCAGATGATCGCCGTTCCGATCCCGGGGATGATCGACATCACCGTCATGACCGTGCCCCAGAACATCGCGCCGTGGATCCCGACCACGTGGAACGCGATCCCCGCGAGCGTTCCCTGCACGACACCGATGAGCAGCGTCCCCTTGAGCGTCGCGCGCGTGACAGAGACGAACTTGCCGAGCATCCTGGCCTCGTCCTCGTCGGGGAGCGGAAGGTAGTAGAGCATCTTGCGGAGCAGATTCCTCCCATCCATCAGGAAGAAGAACATCGTGTAGAGCAGGAGGAAGAAGTGAAACAGGAACGTGACGGTTCCCCTCGTCGTCGCGGAGAGACTCTGGAAGAGGAATGTGCCGGTGCGTCCGACGAGCTCGCCGCCCTTCGTGTAGATTTGCTGCCGGTAGGGCTCGAGCTGTTCGATGCCGGGCACCCGCGCGAGGTACTCGGGAAGAGCGCTCGGCTCCGCGAGCCGCTCCCGGATCCACGGCCGGACCGCCTCGCTCACCGAGAACGCCTCCGCGGCGACGATTCCCAGCACCGTCAGCAGCGGCACGACGATCACGACGAGCAGGACGAGAATCGTCGCGAGCGACGCCACGATCCGGTGGCCGCGGACCACGCGGAGAATCCACGAGTACAGGGGGTGGCTGAGACCCGCGAAGATCCCGGCGAGGAGGATCGTGAGCAGGAAATAGCGGATCATCGCCACGAACGTGGCGGAGATGACGACGAGCAGGATGATGAGGAAGGTCTTCCGGAAG
>JALGZO010000497.1 GCA_025774865.1 bacterium
GATTGTAGCTCGCCTGCGCTGCGCTGACGCGTTCGAGGGGGTCCCCCGGCTTCCTGCCGCTCGGGCTTCTTGGGGCCGGGAGCGAGGTTGCGGGCCGGCGTGACGGAGTTCAGGTCGCCATCCGGAGGAGCCGAGTTTCGCGAGGTCGGGAGGTACCCTCGACCGCGTCAGCGCAGCGCAGGCTCGCCTCGATTGTCCCTCGAGCCGAGCAGCAACGGCGGGCGAGGGTGCCTCCCGACGTCGCGAAGCTCGGACTCACCAGGCAGTGGCGGGAGTCTCGGTACTTC
Organism: bacterium; assembly: GCA_025774865.1. Lineage (GTDB taxonomy): Bacteria > ARS69 > ARS69 > ARS69 > ARS69 > JALGZO01. The sequence goes on from JALGZO010000497.1 coordinate 288, forward strand.
TCATGACTTTCGAGATGGAACACGAGTCGGGTCCCTCGGGCGGCTCCACTCTCAGTGAAAGCGCAGGAACTGCCGCGGGATGTCGCAGCTCGCCGCGAGCTCCGCCGCGTGTTCTTCGCCGTCGAACCAGTTCTCGAGTGGGGTGACACCTTCGTACAGGTGGAGCGCGGTCTGAAAGACGTAGCCGTCGCAGAGATCCCCGAGCTGGAATCCCTCGCGACCGACGCTCCACCAGCTCGTTTCGCCGGGGAGCGCGGCGAAGGGCGACCCGACGACGTCGAAACCGGCCCGACGATTCTCGTCGGAGAGTCCGATCATCGATGCATCGATGTGCCCGTCGGCGGGGTAGACCCAGGGCGCGTCGCGCCCCCATCGCGATGGCCACGGGGCGTGCAGGAAGATCGTCGCGCACCGCGGACCGATCTCGTCGAAGAGGAGGTTCCCGAGCCGCGCACCTTCACCGGAAGACGGTCGGAACCTCGTGAACGCGCTCTCGATGTTCGTGTAGATCAGCGCCTTCTCTCCCCGAGACAGGATCTCGGTCCGTAGCACGGCAGCGTTGGCCTCGGCGTCGGCGCCGCCGAGCGCGAGGATGCGAAACGGCGTCTCCCCGTCGGCTCGCGTTCGGTTCACGGTCCACGCGGCGCGGAAGAGATCGAGGTACTCCCCGTATCCCCAATGCGGGTCGTGCCGCTTTACGAGGTGGCGGGCGAGAGCGTCGTCGTAGTCGTCTGCGATCAACAGTCGATCAATGGTCTCCTGCTCCGTCGCGCTCGCGAACTCGATCCCGAGACAGTGTACGCCGGCCGCCGGCAATCGCCCGACGAGCCCGTCGACGAGGAGCACATCGTGACGGATGCGGCCGTACTCGCCGACGAAGACGATGTCGTGCGTCTCGAACTTTCCGAGTACGTAGTCCTCCGGCGGCCGGCCTCGCTCGAGAACGTGGCGGGCGAGCGCGACCTGGAGCTGGGGCTGCACGGCGGGAAGGGGCAAGCGACCCTCCGCGCAGGAGACGAGGGCCACGGCCGCGAGCGTCAGCCCCTTCCAGCGGTGGCGGTGCTTCAGGGGAAGCGCGATCAGCTCGGTTCCGGACCGCGAGGGGTCGAGGTGCACCGGTTCCTCCGTCTCGGGGATTCGGGTACAATCCTGCCACACTTCCCCGAGCGCCGCCGCCGGGAAGACCCACGGATCAGATTAAGGAGAGCTTAATGCCAGAAACCGCCATACACGCGCCCGGCAAGTTCTGCTGGATGGAGATCGCGACCACTGACAAGGAAGCCGCCAAGAAGTTCTATTCGGAGCTCATCGGCTGGGAGATGAAGGACACCCCCGCCGGAGACATCGGCACCTACACCATGATGAACCTAGGGGGCAAGGAAGTCGGCGGCCTCTACCAGCTGAACCAGGAGCAACTCTCCCAGAACGTTCCCCCGCACTGGCTCAATTACGTGCTCGTCGAAGACGCGGACACGGCCACGAACCAGGCGGAATCGCTCGGCGCGCAGATCCTCGTGGGGCCGATGGACGTGATGGACGTGGGGCGGATGTCGGTACTGAAGGACCCGCAGGGAGCGGTGTTCGCCGTGTGGCAGGCGAAGACGCACCAGGGTTCCGGGGCTCCCTCGGGTCCGGGCACCTCGTGCTGGGTCGAGCTCGCGACGAGCGATACGGACGCGGCCGGGAAGTTCTACTCCGGCCTGTTCGGTTGGAAGCTCGACGCACAGCAGATGGGGGATATGACGTACACGATGTTCAAGCAGGGTGAAGTGAGCGTCGGCGGGATGATGGCGCTGACGCCCGAAATGGGGGAGGCTCCCCCGAACTGGCTCACGTACATCGCGGTCGAGGATTGCGACGCGACCGTGGCGAAGGCGGAGTCGATCGGCGGCAAGGTTTGCGCTCCGCCGATGGACATCCCGAACATGGGGAGATTCTCCGTCCTCGCCGATCCCACCGGGGCCGTGTTCGCCGTGTTCCAGTTCGCCCAAGCGGAGTAGGGCGCCGTCGAGACATCGGATGCCGCGAACGAAAGCCCCCTGGCCGCTCGGGCCGGGGGGCTTCTTCTTGCCTTGCCCCGGGCGCGCCGCCCGTCAGCCGCAGTGGCGATCGAACGCGGCCGTCAGGAGACCGGCGAAATGCTCGGGGTGCGTGCCCTCGATCTCGTGGCGCTGGATCATCTCGACCATTTTCCCGTTCTTGAACAGAGCGGCCTGCGGCGAGCTCGGCGGGTAGTCGGAGAAGAGCCCACGCAGGTATTCCGTGGCCTCGATGTCCATTCCCGCGAAGGTGGTGGTGAGTCGGTCGGGGAGCTTCCCGTGACCGAGGGCGAGTGCGATCCCCGGGCGAGCGATCCCGCCCGCACAGCCGCACACCGAATTGACGAACGCGAAAACCGTCCCGCTTTCTTGCTCCACGGCGGTCTTCACTTCGCCCGGAGTTCGGAGTTCTTCGAACCCCATCTGCACCATCTCCTGCCGGAACGGGGCCACCATTTCCTCGGGATACCTCATGTCTCTTCCACTCTCCTGTACTCGATGAGCCTGCGAATCGAATGGACTTCGGCGCGGGGTACTCGCACGTGGTCCGCGTTCTTGAAAACTCCGAGCTTCGCGGACCGGGCGAGCAAGTCCTCCTTCGCGACTCCCTCGTCGAGCTCGCGAATCTCCGCATCCATCAACAGAACGCCGTCCTCGTCCTCCGAGTGATACCGGCCGAGGTACAGCGTGGTTCCCTGGGTCTCCACGACGACGGTGATCCCGTGGAGGGGATCATCACAGTGCTTGCCTTTCAAGGTCGTTCCCCCCGGGCGCGGCGGACGCGCCCCGGGCAATGTACCGAATCGAAGACGGATCCGCCAGCGGCCGGTCCGGCGCCGCGTTGCGGGGCCGGAATGAGGGTGCTATGGTGCCCGCACCTTGCTGGAGCTCACCGGGATCACCAAGACCTTCGCTGGGAAGATGGCCGTTCAGGTCGGTCATCTGACGGCCCGTCGGGGGACGACGCTCATCCTCATCGGCGCCAGCGGCTCGGGGAAGTCGACCCTGCTCCGCCTCATGGTCGGACTCCTGAGGCCCGACCGCGGCTCCGTCAGGCTGGACGGGACGGAGGTCTCGCCGTCCTCGGCCGGTGAGCTCCGCCGCCGGATCGGCTACGTCATTCAGGACGGCGGGCTCTTCCCACACCTTACCGCGCGCGGCAACGTCTCTCTCATGGCCCGGCATCTGCGGTGGCCCGGCGAGCGCGTCGAGAACCGGCTCGCCGAGCTCGTCGAGCTCACGCGGTTCCCGCCCGACGGTCTCGACCGCTACCCGGTCCAGCTCTCCGGCGGTCAGCGTCAGCGGGTGAGCCTCATGCGGGCGCTCATGCTCGACCCCGACGTCCTCTGTTTGGACGAGCCGCTCGGGGCGCTCGATCCGCTGATCCGGTCGGATCTCCAGGAGGATCTCCGACGCATCTTCCGGACTCTCGGTAAGACGGTGGTGCTCGTGACGCACGACCTGAGCGAGGCCCGGTATTTCGCGGACCGCGTCGTGCTGCTGCACGAAGGGAGTGTCGTGCAGGAAGGCGTCTTCGACGATTTGATCCAGCGGCCGTCGGATCCCTTCGTGACGAGGTTCGTGCAGGCGCAACGGCTCGGCGCCCCGGAGGCCGAAGCGTGATCGGAGTCGTCCGTCTCGCGGCCCTCGGATCGGCCGCACTCCTGGCGGCCGAGGCGGGCGCCACCGAGCTCCGCGTCGGATCGAAGAAGTTCACCGAGTCGGTGGTTCTCGGAGAAGTCCTCGCGCACCTGGCACGACAGGAAGGCGGCACGGTCGAGCACCAACGCGAGCTCGGCGGTACGCGGATTCTCTGGAACGCGCTGGTGCGCGGCGAAATCGATGCGTACCCGGAGTACACCGGCACCATCCGCCGGGAGATCCTGGCCGGCGAAGTGGGCGAGGGGGACGACGCGCTGTCCGCGGCCCTCGCGGCGCACGGGATTCGCCGGAGCGGTTCGCTCGGCTTCAACAATACGTACGCGATCGGAATGCGCGAGAACATCGCCGACTCGCTCGGCGTCACCAAAATCTCCGACCTGCGAGAGCATCCCGAGTTGCGTCTCGGTTTCACGAACGAGTTCATGGATCGCGGCGACGGCTGGCCGGGGCTGCGCGAACACTACGGCCTCCCGCACGCGGCGCGCGGGCTCGATCACGATCTCGCTTACCGCGGACTCGAGAGCGGTACGATCCAGGCAATGGATCTCTATTCGACCGATGCGGAGATCCGCTACTACGGTCTGCGGGTTCTCGAAGACGATCTCGAGTACTTCCCCGAGTACTATGCCGTCGTGCTGTGGCGCGACGACCTCGCCGAGCGTGCCCCGGGAGTCGTCGCAGCGTTCCGAGGGCTCGCCGGGAACATCGGCGAAGAGGACATGGTCGCGATGAATGCGCGGGCGAAGCTCGATCGGGTGCCGGAAGCACGCATCGCCGCCGATTTCCTGGCCGAAGCTCTCGACATCACGGCCGTCACTCGAGTCGAGTCGGCCGCGGATCGCTTCCTCCGGCACACCCGGGAGCATCTGTTTCTCGTTGGGGTGTCGCTCCTTGCCGCGATCTTGCTCGCGATTCCGCTGGGAATCGTCGCGGCCAAGAGCCCGAGGCTGGGGCAGGGGATTCTCGGCGTCACCGGCGTCATCCAGACCATTCCGTCCTTGGCGCTCCTGGTCTTCATGATCCCGCTCCTGGGGATCGGAGCGGCGCCCGCGGTCTGCGCTCTGTTTCTCTACAGCCTCCTTCCGATCGTGAGGAACACGTACGCGGGTCTGCACGACGTGTCGCTCGAGATCCGCGAATCGGCCGAGGCGCTCGGCCTGTCCCCGGGTGCAATCCTCCGTCTCGTGGAGCTGCCGATGGCCTCTCGCTCGATTCTCGCCGGGATCAAGACGTCGGCGGTGATCAACGTCGGGACGGCGACTCTCGGGGCGCTGATCGGGGCGGGAGGCTACGGCCAGCCGATCCTGACCGGCATTCGATTGGATGACGCCGGACTGATCTTGCAGGGGGCGGTGCCGGCGGCGGGACTGGCGCTCCTGGCGCAGGGCTTCTTCGAGCTCGTGGAGCGGCGGCTCGTCCCGAAGGGCCTGCGTCTCGAGGCGCACGGCTGAGCTTCCCTTGACACCTGGGTGCGCTCACCGCTACCGTCGATAGCTCGCCCGGGGCGCCGCAGCTCGCGGCTCATGGACCCCTTTCATCCCGTCGAAATCGCACCTGCCGGATCTTCTGATGCCTCGTCGCCTGTCCGATCAAGCTCCCGACGTCGCGGCGACCGCGGCCGAAGTGCTCACGGGGTTGCGCGAGAGCCCCAAGCGACTCCCCTGCAAGCTCTTCTACGACGAGCGCGGCTCGCAGCTCTTCGAGGAGATCACGCGGCTACCGGAGTACTACCCGACGCGGGCGGAGCTCTCCATCCTGGAGACGCGGGCGTCGGAGATGGCGGCTCATCTCGGCCCCCGGTGTCTCCTGGTCGAGTTCGGCAGCGGCTCGAGCCTCAAGACGCGGATTCTGCTCGACGAGCTCGTCGAGCCGGCCGGGTACGTGCCGATCGACATCTCGAAGGAGCACCTCCTCGAGTCCGCGGCGGAGCTCGCGGCCGCCTATCCGACGCTCGAGGTCCTTCCCGTCTGCGCGGACTACATGACCGAAGTCGAGATCCCGGCGACGAAGATCGCGCCCGCTCGCCGAACCGTCTTCTTCCCCGGGGGGACGATCGGCAACTTCCATCGCCAGGAGGCCGTCGATTTCCTCGCCCGCAAGGCGGACCTCGTGGGAGCCGGAGGAGGGCTCCTCATCGGGGTGGATCTGGACAAGGATCCCGAGGTGCTGAACCAGGCGTACAACGACTCACAGGGCGTGACGGCGGAGTTCAATCAGAACGTTCTCGTGCGGCTGAATCGCGAGCTCGGTGCCGACTTCCGCATCGACTGTTTCCGGCACCGCGCCTTCTACGACCGCGTCGCCCACCGGATCGAGATGCACCTCGATTGCCTCGAGGATCACGTCGTGCACGTGGCCGACGAGGAGATCGCCATCCGGAAGGGCGAGTCGATCTGGACCGAGAGCTCCTATAAATACTCGATTCCCGACTTCCAGGACGTGGCGGTGCAGGCCGGTTGCGTGCCTTCGAAGCTCTGGACCGACGACCGCGACCTCTTCAGCATCCATTTCCTGACGAGCGAGGTCTAACCGGTTCCGACGGTCGTTGACTGACGGGGCGGTCATCCCTAGAATCAAGCGCCCGGAAATGCGGGCCTTCCCCGCCATTTCGAGAGTTCCGATGCCGAGATCCGATTCCGCCGTTCTCGCCCTGGAGAGCGGCCATATTTTCGAGGGGACGGCCTTCGGCGCCACCGGAAGGGTGGAAGCGGAGGTCGTTTTCAACACCTCGATGACGGGGTACCAGGAGATCCTGACGGATCCCTCGTACTTCGGTCAGATCGTGGCGATGACGGCCCCGCAGATCGGGAACACCGGCGTCAACGACGACGATGCCGAGTCCGAAGGGGCCCATCTCTCCGGCTTCATCGCCCGGGAGTTCTCGCGGCGCACCTCCTCTCATCGAGCCACGGGCCCACTGGACGAATACCTCC
>JALGZO010000498.1 GCA_025774865.1 bacterium
GCGCACTCTCCTGCCCCCACTTCTCCTCGGCCGACGAGATGAAATTGTCGATTACGATCTGCGCCCCGTTCACGAAATCTCCGAACTGCGCCTCCCAGAGCACGAGAGCGCCGGGGCGGCTCACCGAGTAGCCGTATTCGAAACCCAGCCCGGCGAACTCGCTCAGGAGACTGTCGTACACGCTGAAGATGCCTTGGCCCTTGCGTAGGTGCTTCAGCGGCGTGTACGTGTGACCGGTGCTCTGGTCGATGAGCACGGAGTGGCGCTGGCTGAACGTTCCACGCCGCGAGTCCTGGCCCGACAGTCGAACGGGGGTGCCCTCGTCGACGAGGGATCCGAACGCGAGGGCCTCGGCGGTCGCCCAGTCGACGGCGTCCTCCTCGAACATCCGCCCGCGCGCTTCCAGCTGCCTCACGAGCTTCGGGTGCACGCGGATGTGATCCGGGACGAGGCTCACCCGGCGCAGAATGCGCTCCAGAGTCTCCCGGGGGACTCCGGTCTCGACGGAGGGGCTCGCGTCTTCGTTCATCGGCTCGCCCGGGAGGCTCGGCGTCGGCCGCCGGCTATCTCGCGTCACGTCGAACGCGGTCTGGAGGCGCGAGTGGAAATCGTCGCGTGCGGCTTCCGCATCCTCCAGCCCGATCTCACCGCGGGTCACGAGAGAATCGCGGTACAGTCGTCGCACCGGCTCCATCCGTTCGATCGCCGCATACATGATCGGCTGCGTGAAGCTCGGCTCGTCCGCCTCGTTGTGGCCGTGCCGGCGGTAACAGAACATGTCGACCACCACGTCCTTCTTGAACTCCTGGCGGAACGCGAGGGCCAGCTCGATGACGCGGACGCACGCTTCAGGATCGTTTCCGTTCACGTGAAAGATGGGGGCTTGCACCATGCGGGCGACGTCGGTGGGGTAGACGGTGGAGCGGGCGTCCACCGGAGAGGTCGTGAAGCCGATGCCGTTGTTCACCACGATGTGGAACGTGCCGCCCGTCCGATAGCCCTTGAGGTCCGACAGGTTGAGTGTCTCGGCCACGACTCCCTGTCCGGCGAACGCGGCGTCCCCGTGGATCAAGACCGGGAGGATCTTGTCCCGGCGTTTGTCGCGCCGCTCGTCCTGGTGCGCTCGCGTCATGCCCTCCACGACCGGGTTGACCGCTTCGAGATGACTCGGGTTCGAGGCGAGCGTCAAGGAGACCGTCAGGTCACCGGCGCGGTGCTCTCCGGACGCGCCGAGGTGGTACTTCACGTCGCCCGATCCTTCGAGGCTCTCGGGGTCCAGGTCGCCTTCGAATTCGCGGAACAGCCTTTCGAGACTCTTCCCGAGGATGTTCGCGAGGACGTTCAGGCGGCCCCGGTGGGCCATGCCGATGACCGCCCGCTCGAGACCGGCCTCGGCGGCGCGCGTGAAGAGGATGTCGAGGCACGGAATGAGGGTCTCCGCCCCTTCGAGGCTGAAGCGCTTGTGGCCCACGTACTTCGTGTGGAGGAACCGCTCGAAAGCCTCGGCCGCGTTCAACCGGTCCAGGATCCTCAGCTTCGTGGCCCGGTCGGTCCAGGTCGAGCGCGGCCGTCCCTCCACGCGTTCGAGAATCCAGCGTTTCTGCTTCGGATCCTGGATATGCCGATACTCGACGCCGATCGTCCGGCAATACGCCGAACGCAGCTCCTCGAGAATTCGCCGCAGCGACAGGCGGTCGTGGCCGGCGAGCCCTCCCGTCACGAACTCTCGGTCGTAGTCCCAAACCGAGAGATCATAGTGCTCGGGGTCGAGCTCGGGGTGCGCCGGGGCTCCGGTGGCGAGAGGGTTCAAGTCGGCAATGAGGTGACCGCGGACCCGATACATGGTGATGAGCTCGAGCACCTTGGTCTGCTTCACGCCGAGCCCCCGCTCGGCGGCGTCGAGGAGGGGATTCGTATCGCGAACCGACAGCAGCGGCTGGTGCGGAATGTGCAGGCTCGCGAAGATCTCCTCGTAGAAGTCGTATTCGCCGGACAGGAGCTGGTCGAGAGTCTCCAGAAATGCGCCGCTCTCCGCCCCCTGGATCACGCGGTGGTCGTAGGTCGACGTCACCGTCATGATCTTGCCCAGGCCGAGTGACGCCAGCGTGCGCGGGTCCGCCGAACGGTATTCGGCCGGGTACCCGATCGCTCCCGTCGCCACGATCAATCCCTGGCCCTCCATGAGCCGCGGGATCGAATGGACGGTCCCGATCATGCCGGGGTTCGTGAGCGTCACGGTCGTGTCGGCGAAATCGTCGGGCTCGATCCGGTTGGCGCGCACCTTGTCGAGCACCCCGTTGTACGCGTCGAAGAACGCGGCGAAGTCGAGCCGATCCGCCGCCTTCACGTTGGGGACGAGGAGGGTGCGCGAACCGTCGCGCTTCTCGACGTCGACGGCGAGGCCGAGGTTCACATCCCCCGCGACGAGTCGGTGGGGGACGCCGTCGATGATCCGGTAGCTCGCGGTCATCGGCGGGTGGATCCGCAGCGCCTTGAGGATCGCCCAGGCGATGAGATGCGTGAAGCTGACCTTCGCGCTCGCCCGCTCGATCCGCACCTGGTTGATGACGCGGCGATTCTCCTCGAGAAGACGGACGGGCACCGTGCGCACGGAGGTCGCGGTGGGGAGCCCGAGGCTGCGCTCCATGTTCTCCGCGATGCGGGCGTTCGCCCCCCGAATGGGCTCCGCGAGCGCTTCCGCGGCCGCTCCCGGAGGAGGTACTTCCGGAAGAGGGGCGTTCGGGGGAGCCGGCGCCGGCCGAAGCGGGGTGGGGTCGACCGGCGTGGGTCCGCCGGGCTCCAGGTGCTCGAGGAAGTGCCGCCACGGCTCGCCGACCGACTCCGGGAACTCCTGGTATTGCCGGTACTTCTCCTCGATCAACCAGGCGTTCGGGCCGAGCTCGAGATCGCGCCCGGTATCGGACGGAGTGCGGTCGGGGGCGTCGGGATTCTCGATCAACCGAGGGCTTCCGCTGGTGGGAGCAGACTGGCGTGCAGGTGGCGTATTGCGACCAGCGATAGTTGCACCGCGGTCTTCCGGGTGTCAAGACGACCCCGGCCGTCGCGCTCCCGACGGCGTGCCTCGAGCGTCCGGTTCACGGAATCGTGCTAGAATCGAGTCCTCTCGCGCCCGGAAAGACGCCGCATGTCATGGACACCGGGGGACTCGAAGAACATCTCCATACTCACCCTCACCAACATGTATCCGACGCGGCGACGCCCGTTCGTCGGGACCTTCGTGCGGAGTCACCAGGAGGAGTTCCTCCGGCTCGGGATTCCCAACGACCTCGTGGCCGATCGCGGGGAAAGCGGGGGCCGCCTCGCCATCCTCGGCAAGTACGTCAGCCTCTTCGTCCGCTCGGTTTGGGCGGCCCTCCGGCGGCGACACCACGTCGTCCACGCCCACTACGTCTTTCCGACCGGGTTCATCGCGTGGATCGCAGCTGCGCTCCGAGGGAGTGCGCTCGTGGTGACGAGTCACCGTGGCGACATCTGGGACATGCCTCGCCGCAGTCGCGTGCACCATTGGTTCACGAAGAAGGTGCTCGAACGGTCCGACCACGTCGTCGCGGTGAACGAAAAGCTGAAGGAGGAGATGGTCGGCGCGTTCCGGATCGATCCACACAAGATCTCCATCATCGACATGGGGGTCACGACCGCGGAGTTCGAGGTCGCCGACAAGAGGGCCGAGAAGGAGGGGCTGGGGCTCCCCCGGGAGCGTCTGCTGATACTCTTCGTCGGGGTCGGATTCGAGCGGAAGGGAGCCGGTGTCTTGCTCGACGCCGTCGCCCGGCTCGGTGAGGGATGGCGGGAAGATGCACATCTCTACCTGATCGGGGGGGACGATCTGACGCCGTACCGGCGACGCATCGACGAGGCGGGTCTGGGGAACCGAGTCACCCTGCTCGGCCTGCGCCCGCACGAGGAGACGCGACGCTGGGTGCGCGCCGCTGACGTCTTCGTGCTTCCGTCATACAGTGAGGGGCTGCCGGTGTCGGTGATGGAGGCCATGGCCGCGGGGTGCGCGATCGTCTGCACCGACGTGGGGGGCATTCCGCACTTGATCGAGAGGGGGCGTCAGGGTCTCCTCGTCACTCCGGGATCGGATGAGGAGCTCGCGGAGGCGCTCGTGACGGTGATGCGGGACGAAGCGATTCGTCGGAGCGTGGCGGCCGCCGGGCACGCGAGGATTCAGGCGTACGACACTTCTTGCAAGGTGCGCGAGATCCTCTCGGTCTATCGTCGAGTCCTGGAGCGGTCGCAGCCGTTGTCGACCGAGTCGAGGTGACCCGATGCACGCCGTGATCCTCGCGGGGAAGAAAGGGACGCGACTCGCGTCCTATTCGGTCGCGATTCCGAAGCCCCTGCTGCCGGTCGGGGATCAGCCGTTGCTCGAGGTCGTGGTGCGCCAGCTGAAGCACCATGGCTGCACGCGGATCACGATCGCGGTGGGCTACCTGGCGGACGTCATCCAGGCGTACTTCGGTGACGGCTCCCGTCTGGGAGTCGACATCGATTACTCGCAGGAAGACCATCCGCTCGGAACCGCGGGTCCGGTCCGCCTCATTCCCGATCTCCCCGACAACTTCCTCGTCGTGAACGGCGATCTGCTGTCGGATCTCGATTACGGGAAGCTGTTTCGGCGGCACGTGCACCAGGGGAATGTCCTCACGATCGGCGTGTACAAGCGGCACCTCGACCTCGACATCGGTGTGCTCGAGCGCGATCCCGAAGGACTCATCGTCGACTATCGGGAGAAGCCGACGATCGACTACGAGGTGTCGATGGGTGTCTACGCGTACTCCAAGGAGGCCTTGCAGTACATTCCCGAGGGTCCGTTCGAAGCATCGGAGCTCGTGCAGGAACTCCTGCGCCGCGGCGAGCAGATCCGCGGCTTCAACTTCAAGGGTACCTGGCTCGACATCGGTCGCTACGAGGAATACGGCCGGGCGATCGAGATCTTCGAGAAGGAGCGGCACCGCTTCCTGCCGGGAGAGTGACAAGGAGGTTCCCGATGGCCGTCGTCCACCGAGCGGTTCGCGCTCCCCGCGGAACGGACATCACCTGCCGTTCGTGGCAGACCGAAGCCGCGATGCGGATGCTCATGAACAACCTCGACCCGGATGTAGCCGAGCTTCCCGATCAACTGATCGTCTACGGAGGGTCGGGCCGCGCGGCCCGGAACTGGCAGGCGTTCGACGATCTGGTGAAGACGCTCCAGCGGCTCGAGTCGAACGAGACCCTGCTCGTGCAATCCGGAAAGCCGGTCGGGGTGTTTCGTACCACGCCCGACGCGCCGCGCGTCCTCATCGCCAACTCGAATCTCGTCGGTCGATGGGCGAACTGGGACACGTTCCGCGATCTCGAGGCAAAGGGCCTCATGATGTACGGGCAGATGACGGCCGGGAGCTGGATCTACATCGGGACCCAGGGAATCCTGCAGGGCACGTTCGAGACGTTCGCCGCCCTGGCGGATCGTCACTTCGACGGCAGTCTCGCCGGTCGGTTCGTCCTGACCGCAGGGCTCGGCGGCATGGGAGGCGCTCAGCCGCTCGCGGTGACGATGAACGGCGGCGTCGCTCTCGTGGCGGAGGTGGACGAGTCTCGCATCCGGCGCCGGCTCGAGACGCGCTACCTCGACGAGGCGGCGGGCTCATTCGAAGAAGCGATGACGAAGGTGAGAGAAGCGGTCGAAGCTCGGCGCCCGCTCTCGATCGGTCTCCGCATCAACGCCGCCGATCTCTTCGAGCGGGTGCTCGCGGGCCCGCTTCCCGCTCACGTCGTCACGGATCAAACCTCGGCGCATGACCTGCTGGAGGGCTACGTGCCGTGCGGTCTGCCGTACGAGGACGCACTGGCGCTGCGCACGTCCGACCCCGACGACTACGTGCGGCGTGCGCACGAAACCGCTGTGAGACACGTTCGGGCGATGCAGGCGATGGAGGCCGCGGGGTCCGTGGTCTTCGACTACGGCAACAACCTCCGGGGCGCGGCCGAAGAAGGCGGGCTCGAGAACGCCTATACTTATCCGGGCTTCGTACCCGCGTTCATCCGTCCCCTGTTCTGTCAGGGCAAGGGCCCGTTCCGCTGGGTGGCGCTGTCCGGCGATCCCGCAGACATCGCGGCGACCGATGAAGCGCTGCTGGAGGCCTTCCCGGATGACGCGGTCCTCGCACGCTGGCTGCCGCTCGCGGCCGAGCGCGTCGCGTTCCAAGGTCTGCCGAGCCGTATCTGCTGGCTCGGCTACGGGGATCGAGAAAGAGCGGGGCTTCTCTTCAACGAACTCGTCGCGAGTGGTCGCGTGACGGCGCCCATCGTCATCGGTCGCGACCACCTGGATGCCGGTTCAGTGGCTTCTCCGTACCGCGAAACGGAAGGTATGAAGGATGGCAGCGACGCTGTCGCGGACTGGCCCATCCTGAACGCCCTGCTCAACACCGCGTGCGGCGCGACATGGGTCAGCTTCCACCATGGCGGCGGCGTGGGGATCGGAAACTCGTTGCACGCGGGAATGGTGATCGTGGCCGACGGCACGGACGAAGCGGCGGCGAGACTTCAGCGGGTGCTGACCTCCGATCCCGGGACCGGAGTCATGCGGCACGCCGACGCCGGCTACGACCTCGCGATCACCGAGGCGAAGAAGAAGGGCATCGATCTTCCGGGGATCACCGATTGAAGCGCCCCGCCACCACCGGGGTGGCCTGCGACCTGTTGATCGAGAACGCGTCCCAGCTCCTCACGATGGAGCGCCCCGGCCTCGACGGTCCGCGGCGGGGCGACGATCTCAGGGAGGTCGGCGCAGTCGATCGTGGCGTCGTGGCGATCCACCGCGGCGACATCGCCTGGGTCGGCTCCGAGTCGGACGCACCCGCGGCGCTGGAGCTCGCGCCCGACGCCCGGCG
>JALGZO010000499.1 GCA_025774865.1 bacterium
GCAGAAGTTGCTGCCTCCGTTCGTGCAGGTCGGCGGGACGTTCGGCACGATCCCGATCCACGTGCCAATCTGCTGATCGCACTCCGTGAACGGGTCGACCGTATCGGTGCTGTACCAGATGTCCCAGTTCTGCAGCGTGTGGCCAATATTGATGCACCACTCGATCGTCACTACGTCGCCGACCTTGAAAGACTCGCCGCCGTCCGGGGACAAGATCTTGATGTGTCCCTGACTCTGGGCGGGAACGAGCAGCGCGACTGCGACGAGAACGAAAACAAGAGAGTTTCTGGCCATGAATGCAACCTCTCTGGGACCGCAGTGACTTTCGGAACGGAAACCACTGCTGGGGGTCGGCGTCCGATCGCCGCTTCGCCGAGACGGCTGGCCGCATGGTAGCGGATACACTCGTGCTCGCGCAAACACGACGCCAGAGCACGCCCTGGCCGTCGACTGTTTGCACATCCGGTCAGCCGACCGTTCGCGCCGTGCGCGCCGCATCCATCGCGGATCGCATGTCGCGCGCTGCCTCCTCCACCGCTTCGACCGAGAAGCCTTCGGGCAGGACTTCGCTTCCCACCCCGACCGCCACGGCACCCGCCGCGACATAGTCTCCGATCGTCTCGCGCGTCGGCCCCGACGTGGGCACGAGCGGAATGTCGGGAAGTGGACCTCGCACTTTGCGCAAGAAGTCCGGCCCGCCGAGCGGTCCCGCCGGGAACACCTTGACGAGCCTCGCCCCCTGACGGTGCGCGGCGAGGATCTCGGTGGCGCTGCCCGCACCCGGCACCGCGAGGAGATCCAGCCGGTGCGCCTCGTCGACGACGTCGGGATGGAACACCGGCGACATCGCGAAGCGGCCCCCCGCGTCCGCCACGGCGCGCGCATCGTCGACCGTGAGGACGGTGCCCGCTCCGACTACGAGGCCGTCGTCGTCCGCAAGCTCGTGAATCAGGCCGAGCGCTCCCGGCGTCGTCAGCGTGATCTCGAGGAGCGTCAGTCCCCCGCGCGCCGCAGCCCGGCACGCATCCGCCGCCCCGGACGAGTCCCCGAGCCTCACCGCCAGAAACACGCCATCGTCGAGCGCCGCCGCGTGCGTGCGTTCGATCGAGTCACTCATCTCACTCCTCCGGCCGCGCCGCGGCCGCGGCGTTCCGCGACGTTCAGCCGGGCACGAAGGCCGGCAGATCGGCGTCGTGGATCGGATCGATCGCCGGCGCACCGCCGAGCGCCGCCGCCCGACGACCGACGTCGCGCAGCTCGTCGCGCGCGAGTCCGGGGGACGTCAAGAGAATCTCACTGGACCGATCCACGAGAAAGAACGTCGGCACCGTGACGAGCCCGTAGTTCGCGGACACCGGCCAAGGCGCGCCCTCGAGGGCGATGGGAAACTCGAGCCCGAGCACGTCGGCGAACGCCCTCGCTACCGTCTCGTCGTCTTGCGCCACAAGGTTGCGCACGAACGGCAACGCGGTCCCACACGTGGGACACGTGGACTTGAAGAACGCGAGAAGGGTCAGCGGATCCGACCCCGGGAGCATCACCTCTCCCCCCCCGAGGCGCGGCAGGGTCGCCGCGGGAGCCTCCGTGCCGGGAGCGAGCTCGGTCACCGGGCGGCGGGCACGGGCGGCGCCGGTCGACTCCGGCGGCGGCGCGCGAACTCCCGCCGCTCGCGGCCCGCCCACGGATCGAAGCGACGCTGCCCCGCCCAGCCGAGGCCCACGGGGACGAGGCGCCCGTCGAACTGCACGAAGGACTCCAGCTTGTGAACCTTCGCGTCGAGAAGCTGTTCCTCGTCGAGGTCGAAGAGAGCGATCAGAAGCTCCTTCGGCCGGCCGAGGTTTCCGGCGCGGCGGCCGATCGTCGCCACGAGGCAAGTCTCGCCGCGGAACTCCTCTACCTCGAGCGACTTCACGAGCGCCCGCACGTCCACGTTCGTCACCTTGTGACCGCGCTTCTTCTTCACCCGCTTCTCGATCACGACCTCGTCACGGTCCAGGAACTCCCGCACGGCGCTTCGTGTCTCCTCCCCGTCGATCCCGACCCGGCCGAGCCGCACGCGATACGACGCCGCTTCCACCCGTGACGTGAGCGACGGCGCGTTGAGCTCGACCGCGGTGGCGGCCGTGACACGCACGCCGGCCGAACACGCCTCGTTGACGCGCTGCACGAAAGCGGCGGCGTCGATGGGACCTTGCAGGCGGACGTCTCCGTACTCACCGTCGGACGACATGCCGACGGGCAAGGCGTCTCCCAACGCGAGCTTCATGTGCGGGCTGTACCCGCTCGAGAACGAGGTCGGAATGCCGGCCCGACGCATCGTGCGCACCATCGCGTTCTGCAGCTCGAGATGCGAGAGGAGCCGCACCTCTTCGCCCTTCGCGAAGTGGAATCGCATTCGTCCCGTATCCGGCGCTTCCCACAGCGTCTTCGGCTTCGGCTTGGGGATCCAGGAGAGCGTCTCCTTCTCGCCCTTCTTGTACGTCTGGATCATCGTGTTGCAGAGCTTCTTGTCCTCTTCGATCACGCCACAGACGTGGCAGCCGTTCCGGCAATCGGACGTGAGCGCCTCCTCCAGCATCTTCGACTTCGCCTTGTGGAGGTCGTCCTTCAGGAACTGCTTCGTGATGAAGATGTCGATGTGATCCCACGGCAGCGGCTCGTCGACGGACCGCTCACGCAGGAGATGGGCCGGATCCTGCCCCCACTTCTCGACGGCACGTTCCCACTTGGAGAAATCGAAGTGCTCGTGCCAGCCGTCGAGGCGGCAGCCTTCCTTCCACGCGAGCTCGAAGAGCTCTCCGACCTTGCGGTCGCCGCGCGACACGATGCCTTCCAGCCAGCTGTTCTCCGCCTCGTGCGGGCGGAAGCGGATGCCGCGGACGTTCAGCATCTTGCGGAGGATCGCCTGACGGTGCTTCGTCTCCTCCATGTCGATCTGCCGCTCCCACTGGAAGGGCGTGAACGGCTTCGGCACGAACGTCGAAACGCCGACGTTCACCTGCGCGCGCGGCTGAACCTTCCGACCATTCTCCAGCACGCGCCGAGCGAGGTGGCCGATCGCCTCGACGTCCTCGTCGGTCTCGGTCGGGTGCCCGATCATGAAGTAGAGCTTCACCTTGTTCCAGCCGCGCGCGTAGACGGAACCGGTCGTCTGCAGGAGCTCCTCGTCCGGAATCCATTTGTCGATGAGGGCCCGGAGTCGAGGCGTGGCCGCCTCCGGGGCGAACGTGATGCCCGACTTCTTCGCGGTGGCGACCATGTCGGACAGGTCGACCGAGAACGAGTCCGTTCGCAGCGACGGCAAGGTGACTCCCACCCCCTTCGGCGTCAGTTGCTGCACCGAGTTCTCCACGAGGTGCTTCACCTTCGAGTAGTCGCAGGTGGAAAGACTCGAAAGGGAGATCTCGTCGTAGCCGGTGCGGGTCACCGTCTCTTCGATGAGCTGCTGCACCGTCTCGAGGCTGCGCTCCCGGACCGGCCGGTACGTCATTCCGGCCTGGCAGAACCGGCACCCCTGCGTGCAGCCGCGGAGCACCTCCAGCGAGACGCGGTCGTGCACCTGCTGCGTGTAGGGCACGATGTAGCTCGTCGGGAAGCGCGCCGCGTTCAGATCGCGAACGAGCGCCTTCTTGATCATCGGGCCGCTCGGATCCGGGAGGATCTGGCCGGACGCGTCCGTGACTGTCGGGTAGAGCAGCGGTACGTACACGCCGGACACTTCGGTGAGCGCCTCCAGGCGCTCGTGCCGCGGGCGCCCGCGCGTTTCCTTGACGACGTTCGCGATCCCCACGACCGCATCCTCACCGTCTCCGATGACGAACGCGTCGATGAAGCGTGCGTACGGCTCCGGATGGTACACGCACGGCCCGCCCGCGAAGACGATCGGGTGGCCATCGCCGCGATCTTCGGCCCGAGCGGGTACGCCCGCGAGATCCAACATCGTCAGCATGTTCGTGGCCGCGAGCTCGTACTGGATCGAGAAGCCGATCGCGTCGAACTCGCCGAGCGGCGTCTTGCTCTCCCACGAGAAGATGGGGAGGCCACGGGCGCGGAGCTGTGCCTCCAGGTCCACTCCCGGCGCGTACGAGCGCTCGGCGACGACCCCCTCCATCCGGTTGAGGATGTCGTAGAGGATCAGGATCCCGAGGTTCGAGAGGCCCACGTCGTAGAGGTCGGGGAACGCGAGCGCGAAGCGGAGATCGTCCGGACCGGGTTCCTTGCGGACGGCGTGGAGCTCGTTGCCGAGGTACCGGCTCGGCTTCTGGACACGCGGCAGAATCTCGTCGAGCAGGACGGTCTCGAAGCTCAATTCGTTTCTCCACGGATCGGGACGAACGCTCGGGCGGCAGCCGAACGACGTTAGCGACTCGCCCGGTGGGGGTCAAGGCGGTCGACCGGATCCACAAAGCCGGACTCTCGGGTCACGATCCGGTCTTGTGGCACCGAAGGTCGCCCTCCATACTCCGGCGGATGAGTCTCGCCGCTCCCCCGCTCCCCCGCGGTCGCGCGATCTCCGTCTTCGCGATCCTGCTCGGCGCCTATCTCGGGACCAGCTCGTTTCGGGTCGAGACCATCGACACCGGAGTCCGACTCGAGGTCGCCCGGAGCCTCGCGCGCGAGGGATCTCCCGCGATTCCCGAGATGCAGATGCGCACTCCATTCGGCATCGTGGGCAGCTTCGCCGGAGGAGACGGCCGTCACTACTCGATCTACGGACTCGGCCAATCGCTCCTGATGGTGCCGGCGGTCGTCCTCGGTGGCGAAAGGGACGCGGCGCTCGCGACCCTCGTCAATCCGCTCGCCACCGCGGCCACGGGGGCGCTCCTCGTGCTGATCGGCGCCGCGCTCGGCTTCTCGGCCACGGCCGCGATTCGCCTCGGACTCGCGTTCGGGCTGTGCACACTCGCGTGGCCGCAGAGCAAGTTGACGTTCGAGGCACCACTCGAGATGCTCTGCCTCACGGGCGCGGTTCTCTTCCTGCTCCGGCCCGGGCGCGGGGCGGCCGCGGCGGCCGGCGGCTTCGTCGGCTTTGCGCTGCTCACACGACCATCCGCCGTCGTGATGGTACCCGGGCTCGCGATTCTCCTCCGGTGCGGCGACGATTCTCGCGGGCGGGCCACCGCCGCGTGCGCCGGCGTCATCCCCGGCCTCGCCCTGGCTCTCTTCTACAATCACCTGCGCTGGGGATCTCCGTTCGCGACGGGTTACCCGTTCACCGGCTTTCGCTATTTCGAGTTTTCGTGGGAGGGTTTCGTGGGGCTCCTGGGGAGTCCCGGCCGCGGCTTCTTCTGGTACAGCCCGATCCTCCTCCTGGCCCCGTTCGGATTCCGGAGGCTGTGGAAGCGGGAGCGCGCCGTTGCGGCCGCGGTCGCGGCGCTCTGCCTCTCGTACGTCGGCTTCCTCTCGTTCACGACGATCTGGCACGGTGACTGGACGTGGGGCCCCCGGCACCTCCTGCCGATCGTGCCGGTCACGGCCCTCGCGATGCTTCCCACGCTCGAGGGGCGGCTTCGCCGCACGGTCGCGGTCCCGCTGGTGGCGCTCTCCCTCGGGCTCCAGATCGTCGGCACGACGATCAACTACGAGGCCTACTTCCTGTGGCACAACGCGGAGCTTCGGAGAGCTGGACGCGTCGAGAGAGCGGGACGATACCACTTCGGCCTCGCGAGCTCGCAGATCTACGTGCAGACGCGCCAGGCGATTCTCTTCTGGGGCGACCTCCGCCGGCGCGTCGCTTCCTATGACCCCGATCGCGACAAAAGCCCTTATCATCCGATCCTCGAGGGGGGTGCGCCGATCACGGTGCGCGTACCCGACGTCTGGTGGATTTACTGGCCGATGATCGGCGTCTCGCCGCTCGCGAGCGGCAGCCTCGCGCTCGCTTGCCTGTTGCTGATCGGGGGCGGCACCCGGAGATTGCTCTTACCGGAGGGAGCATGGCGAAGTCGTACTGGTTGATGAAGAGCGAGCCGACGACCTACTCGATCGACGATCTCGCGCGGGACGGGAAGACGTCCTGGGACGGCGTCCGGAATTACCGCGCGCGCAACTTCATGCGCGACGAGATGAAGTTGGGCGATCCTGTTCTCTTCTATCATTCGAACGCCGATCCGAAAGGCGTCGCCGGCGTCGCGAAGGTGTGTCGGACGGCGTATGCGGACGACACCGCCTTCGACCCGAAGTCGAAGTACTTCGATCCCAAATCCGACAAGAGCGATCCGCGGTGGATCATGGTCGACATCGAATTCGTCGAGAAGTTCTCGGAAGTCGTTTCCCTGGCGACGCTCAAGGAGACCAAGGCGCTCGACGGCATGATGGTCACACAGCGAGGCGCGCGGCTTTCAGTGCAGCCCGTCGATCGGAAGCACTTCGATCTCGTGCGCAAGCTGGGAAAGGGGAAGAAGAAGTGAGCCGTGACGGGCACGACGACGCGCTTCGATTGCACGTGGTTGCCCTCCTCGACGGACGAGGTGCCCACCAGGACTTCGACGCAATCGTTGCTCAGTTTCCGGATGAACATCGAGGTCGCCGTCCGCCCGGGTTCAGCCACACGGGATGGATGTTGCTCGAGCATCTTCGCATCGCTCAGAAAGACATCCTCGAGTTCAGCCGCGACGCGAACTGGAAGTCGCCCGACTGGCCCACCGGTTACTGGCCCGCCGGTGAGTCTCCCCCCGCCCCGGAAGCCTGGGAGTTCAGCGTGCAGGCATTCCGCGCGGACCTCGCGGCCTTGCGCGACCTCGTGAACGACGCGGCAACCGACCTTCTCGCGGAGATTCCGTGGGGGGACGGGCAGACGATCCTGCGCGAGGCGCTCCTCGTCGCCGACCACAACGCCTATCACCTGGGACAGCTCGTCTACCTGCGGAAGGCGCTGGGGATCTGGCCGCCGGGCGCCGCGTAGAGCGAGCTTCGGGCCGACCGCCCGCCTATCCGTGCTTCAGTACGATCTTGCCGAAGGCTTCTCGCGCCTCGAGCCGACGATGGGCCGCCGCCGCCTCCCTCACCGGGAACACCCGGTCGACGACCGGATGCAAACGCCCCGCCGACAGGAGCGCCACGACGTCGAGCAGGTCGCGAAAGTCGCCCATGTAGGACCCGAGAACCGAGAGCTGCTTCGCGAAGAGGTGCACGAGATGCAGCTCGGCGGCGGGACCCGTGGTCGCGCCGCAGGTCACGAGCCGTCCGCCCGGCGCGAGCGTGGTGACAGCCTTCGAGAACGTCGCTTCGCCCACGTGTTCCACGACGACGTCGACCCCTCCGCCGGTGAGCGCGCGAACGGCTTGCGGCCAGTCGGGATCCGAGTGATCCACTCCCTCGTCCGCGCCGAGCTCCGCCGCCCGCTCCAGCTTCCAGTCGGCGCCGGCGGTCGCGATCACGCGGCAACCGAAGTGCCGCCCGATCTGCACGGCGGCCGACCCCACCCCGCTCCCCGCGGCGAGCACGAGCACCGTCTCGCCGGGGCGGAGACGCGCCCTTCCGACCAGCATGTGCCAGGCGGTGAGGAACACGAGCGGCGTCGCGGCCCACTCTTCCGGCGTCCAGCGATCGGAAACCGTGACAAGGTTCTCCGCGCGCGCCTTCACGAACTCACCGTAGCCGCCCGGCGACCCGCTTCCGATCACCCGATAGTCGGGCCAACGCGAGTCCGGCCCGGAACGGTCGGCGTGAAATCGCTCCAAGAATCCCGGGGCGACGATCACCCGGTCACCGGGTTTCACGGGGCGCCCGGCCGAGGCCGATGCCGCTTCCGCCTCGGGGCCGAGCTTCTCGACGATTCCGACCGGCTCGCTCCCGAGAATGTGCGGAAGCTCGATCGGGTTGCCCGGCAGTCCGCGCCTGACGTGGAGGTCGAGGTGATTCACGCCGCAGGCTTCGACCCGGACCAGCACCTCGTCGCGTTCGGGAACCGGCCGCGGCACTTCGGCCCACTCGAGCTGCTCCGGTCCGCCGGGCGAGCGGACGACCATCGCGCCCATCATCCCTGGACTCACGAGCTCCCCTTGGTCGCCGAGCGGCCTACGGGCCGGTCAGGACTCCCGACTTCAACTCACCCACCGTGCGATTCGATTGCTCGTGCGGACTCTCGCGCTCCTCGCCGAGGAGCCAGTGGCCGTCGGCGTTCCGGCGGTACACGAGCACGATCCGGG
>JALGZO010000500.1 GCA_025774865.1 bacterium
CTGGCCCTGCCGGGAAGGGCCGAACATCCATTTCGGGTACAGCGCCATCACGTCGGTCGAATCCGGGAACCCGAACGTGCTGTGCTCGTCGCCGCCGAATCCGGAGAGTCCCGAGCCGAACCGGGATCCGGTCCTCTGGTGGCATCACAGCAACGGGGCCCTGTCGAATCCCCCGGGATGGTCGCCCAGTCGGTCATCGGCGGCCCGTTCTACACGGGAACGAGCTACCCGGCCGAGTACCAGGGACGCTACTTCCTCGGGGACTACTTGATTGGCTGGATCGGGATGGTCGAGGTAGACGCCGCGTACAGCGTCCTCTCCTTCTCCCAGTTTCACACCGGAGCGGGCGGTCTCGTGGACATCACGGCGCACCCGGTGACGGGGGACCTCTACTTCACCCGGATCTTCACGGAGCGGGTGATGCGCATTCGGTTCGACGATCCGGCAACGGACGCGCCGATCGCGTCGGCGGACGCCAGCGGGATCGAGATCCGGCCGAATCCGTTTCGGCGCTCGGCGTCGATCCACTTCGACGTCCCGGTGTCCGCCGACGTTTCAATCGGGGTCTGGGATGTGGGAGGACGCAAGGTGCGGGGTTTCGCGACCCGGCTTCTCCCGGCGGGCCGACACTCGCAGGCGTGGGACGGCCGCGACGATGAAGGCGGCACGCTCGCGGCCGGGGTCTACTTCGTGCGGCTCGAAGTGGGGGAACGGTCGATCACCCGCAAGGTCGTACGCGTGGACTGACTAGATCGCCGCGAGAAACGAGCTCACCGCGCTCAACGGTACCGCCGCGCGCACGGCCTCGTCCGGTGTATCCACGTCGATCACGATCCGCCCGTTCCGCTTCTCGATGGTCACGACCTCGCAGGACGTACGAACGTCCACGAGCACGCCGTCGGGGCAGCGGGAAAGCTCTCGCGCCGCCGCCTGGACGATCTCGACCGCGTTACCCACATCGCAGCGGATCTCCTGGCCAGCCTCCTCGATCACGACGGACGGCATGAGATGCACCGCGGCCGGTACCAGGATCGCCGGGACCTTGCCCGAGATGTGGCAGCCGTCCGGGCCTTTCTCGAGCACGGCGAACTCGATCGATCCGGCCCGGTAGATGTTGGACCCGACGAGCCAGACGGGAACGAGCAGCAGGATCGGGACTCCGAACAGGATCGCGAACAATGCGCGGGATTTCGGTTTCGGTTCCATGGGTCACTCCCGGGTTCGTCAGTCGGACTCGTTCTTGCGGTCGATCCAGATGCGTACGGTCGTGTCGGTCTCCTCGACCGTCACCAGAGTCTGATCGTCAGCCTCCCCGAGCGCCCGCACGGCCGCCAGCAGGTCGAGCTCGTCGTCCTGGCCGGAGACCAGCGCATCGAGAACAGAGACCGGAACACGTATTTCGCCCTTCTCGCCGTGGTCCTCGAAGTGGACGGTCAGGTAATTGCCTTCCTTCGCGATGCGAACGCTCTCATTGAGATCGTCGACCGTGACGTACTCGCCGTCCTTCGCGTCCCGTATCGAGGCGAGGATCTTCACGATGTCTTCGTGACTGAGGTCCTGCTGGTCGATCCAGACCTTGCCGTCGCGGAGCTCCTTCGTCTCGATGAGGGGAAGCACCGTCTCGACGATCGACAGCGGTAGGTTCACCCGGACTCGCTCGTCGTTTCCGCCCCGGCCGTCGACGGCGACGTGTAGCCATTGGTCGCGGTCGACCCCCTGAGCGGGCCCGGCGAGGAGCACGAGGGCGAGGCAGGCGATCGTGGCTTTCATGATCCGTCCTCCGGTTTGCTCTGTGGCCAAGACGGCCTTTTCCAACTCGTGAGCGGAATACGGATCCTGGCCCCCGGAGGTTGCGGCCGGGCGCCCCCTCAAGCCCGTGAGGGGCTCGCCCGATGAAAAAGGCCAGGAGAGGACCAAAATGAGTGATCTGCACCCCCGGCTGGAGCGCGCGCTCCGCAATGTCGGGGCGTCCGGCGGTTCCACGTCGCTGGAGCCCCGGGCGCTGCGCGACCTGCTCCAGGCCGTCAGCCGAGCCTTCTACGACGCCGACTCCGAGCGCTCCGCCCGCGAGCGGCGGGACGAGGAGCTCCAGGCGGCGACGCGGGAGCTCGAGGCGGCGCGCGAGGAACGGCGAACGAGTGGGGGATGGCTCGCGGGGCTGGGCCCGGGGCTGCGGTCCCCGTTGACCGAGCTCGCCGAGCACGTCGACCTGCTCCTCGAGGGCGAGCTCGCGCCCCACTCTCGAGACCGAGTCGAGGGCACCCGCGAGTCTCTCGGTTCGGTCCTGGCGGCGCTGGACGACATCCTCGACTTCTCGGAAATGGAGGCAGGGACGCTCGAGATCGACCCGATCCCCTTCGATCTGAGGCCGGCGGTCGAAGAGGTGGCGAGCGCGCTCGCGCCGCTCGCCGAGGAAAGGGGTCTCGAGCTCGTCGTTCGGTACGACCCCGGTGCGCCGCGCCACGTCGTCGGTGATCCCGGGCGCATCCGGCAGGCGTTGTTCAACCTCCTCCGCCATGCCGTGACGGCGACTCGCGAGGGATGGGTTCTCATCGACGTGGCCGGGGTTTCCTGGACCGAGGAAGAGGTCGTCATGCGATTCGCCGTGGAAGACTCCGGCCAGGGGATCGCGCACCGAGAGCTGCGGCGCCTTTACGAGACGTCCGGCCGGACCGGCGGGGTGCTGCCCGACCTCGGTGGCGCGGCGCTCGGGCTCGCGGTCGCGGGTCGGCTGGTCGGCCGGATGGGAGGCTCCACCGGGACCGAGCACGACGCGGGGCTGACGTCATCGCTTTGGTTCGAACTCCCGCTTCCGTTGGATCGCCAAGCCCCCCCCGAGTTGCAGGCCGAGGATCTCACCGACGTCCGCATCATGGTCGTCGATGCGAGCGAGGCGAGGCGGGTCGCTCTCGAGGATCAGCTGGGTCACTGGGAAATGAGGTGCGAGAGCTTCGTATCCGGGGCCGAAGCGCTGCGGGAGCTCCGCCGCGCGAAGGACGAGGCGGACCCGTTCCGCATCGTGATCCTCAGCACGCGGATCGAGGGCATGGACGCGGAGCTGTTCGGCGATCTCGTCAAGAGTGACGCGGCCCTCAAGGACGTCGACCTGGTGCTGTTGACGGCGCTCGGGGAGAAGGGCGCCGGGAAGCGGCTGCGAGAGATCGGGTTCTCCGCCTATCTCGTGAAACCGATCCAGGAGGCGCCGCTCAAGGAGACGCTCCAGTGCGTCTGGGGGGCCCGCAAGCATGGCGTCGGCCAGGCGCTCGTCACCCGTCACACTCTCTCGGAGAGTGGCATCCTCGAGCTCACGCCCTCGGCTCGGGAGCCCGCGTCCTCGAGGCGTCGCTGACCCCGTCCACGGGGCCGGACACGATCTCGTGAACCCGGTCGCGTAACGCCTTCTCGTCCTCGATCGTCATTCCCTCCATCTCGATCGTGTCGTGCAGGTGCACGACGATCTTCGCGGGGCGAAGCATCCAGCTCGTCTTCCGCTTGAGCTCGAACGAACCCACGATCGACATCGGCACGATCGGCACTCCGAACTCGCGCGCCATGCGAAACACGCCGGGCCGGAACGGACCCACCCGTCCGTCCCGCGTGCGGGTGCCCTCGGGGAAGACGATGAGACTGATCTCGTCGTCCAGCGCCTCCCGGCATCGCTCCTTGAGGAGGCGCATGGTCGCGGACGATCGCGTGACCGGCACCGGGACATTCCCGAAACGCTCCATCAACCAGCCGTAGACGGGCACCCGGAAATGCGACTCCAGCTCGAGGCCGCGCACGAACTGTGGGATCGCCGAGTAGATCACCATCGGATCGAAGATGTTGACGTGGTTGCATACGAAGAAGCTCGTGCGCTCGGGATCGAACCCCGGAGCGCGGCGCACTTCGAGACGGGCACCGGTGCAGCGCACGACGTTGCGGATGAAGAAACGCAGGACACGATCGTGCCGGCGAGGGTTGAAAAGAGTAGCGAGGAAGACCAGGAGCGTGGTCCCGGGGAAGAAGTGCAGGACGCTCAACGTCCAGAAGAAGAGTGAGCGAGCTCCGACGAAGAACCCCGTCACGAGAGGTCGATCACCCCACGCTCGACCTCGATCGTCTCGTCGCCGCCGGCCGGCACCATCACCCGGTCGCCGAACTTCCGAGCGATCGCGGCGGCGAGCTCTTCGCGCTTGATCTTCATCGACGCCGTCCGCGGAAAGTCCCGATCCCACACGATGAGCCCCTTCACGCGCTTGAAGTCGAGCAATCGTCGGTTGCGGCCGACGATTTCCTCGCGAAGATCGGGATAGCTACTCCAGTCGGTGGACGGCCCTTCGGGGCTCGTCCGGATGACGAGCAGAAGGCGCTCGTCGCGGCCCGCGCGCTCGGGCCAGAGGGTGTGCGCCGCAAAGACGCAGAACTCAGTCACGTTCGGGAGGTCGGCGAATGCGCCCTCGACGTCCTCCGGGTACACGTTTTTGCCGCCCTCCGTGACGATCATGTTCTTCCGGCGGCCCAGGATTCGGAGCGCGCCATCGTCGAAGCGGCCGAGATCGCCCGTGTGGAGCCACCCGTCGACGATCGTCTCGGCCGTGAGCTCCGGATCGTCGAGATAGCCGCGCATGAGCGTGGGCCCGCGCGCGACGATCTCTCCCACGCCTTCCTCGTTCGCTCCGTCGATCCGCAGCTCGACGCCGGGTAGCGGGGGTCCCACCGTGTCGGGACGGGGGGGGGCGAGGCGGTCGAGGGTGAGCGCCGTTCCCGCTTCGGTCAATCCGTAGCCGTTCGCCACGGGGATGCCGAGGTCGTGGAAGAAGCGGAGCGTGTCCGGGTCGGTGTAAGCGCCGCCGACGAACAGCGCCTCCAGTCGCCCTCCGAACGCGGCGTGCACGGCCGGAAGGAGCTTCCGGGCGATCCGGGGATTCGGGCGCCCGCGGGAGAGCTTTCGATTGAGCGTGATGAGGGTGTGGAGGATCGCGCGCCGGGCACCGGTCAGCTCCGCGAACCGGCTTCGGAGCCCCGTTGCGAGGTTCTTGAGGACCATCGGGACGAGCGCCATGTGGGTGATCCGGTAACGCGGGAACGCGTCCCGGACGAACTCCGGTCGCAGCGTTCGAAGATGGACCACCGTGGCACCACACAGGTACGGTCCGATGAATCCCACCATGAAGTCGATGGCGTGATTCGTGGGAAGGATGCTGAGGTAGCGGAATCCGGGACGGAGCGGATGCAGCTCGGAGAGCGAGCGAAACTGCTCCAGGTAGTTGCCGTGCGTGAGCAGGCAGCCTTTGGGGCGGCCGCCGGTGCCGGAGCTGTACACGATGCACGCGACGTCGTCGCGGGAGCGGGGGACGACGGCCGTCGCGTCGTCGGAGCCGGCCGCGTCCTCCCACCGCATGACCGTCGCGCCGCCCGCGGCGGGCAACTCGCGGTCCGCCGGGGTCTCCGTCACGAGGACGAGCTCGGCGGA
Source organism: bacterium (assembly GCA_025774865.1). Taxonomy (GTDB): domain Bacteria; phylum ARS69; class ARS69; order ARS69; family ARS69; genus JALGZO01. The sequence goes on from JALGZO010000500.1 coordinate 5,456, forward strand.
GAAATCGTCGAAGCCGTCTGCGCGGCTCATCGCCTGCCACAGGTGGTGCTCGACGAGCAGGACCTTCGCGGCGCAGTGCGCGAGGAGTCGAAGGTGCTCGGAGCCCTCGAGCTTGAAGTCGAGCGGAACGAGAACCCCACCGGCGCGGAAGACCGCGAACGCCGACAGATGCCACTTCGACTGGTTCGTCATCACGATCGCGGCGCGGTCGGAGGCCTCGAAGCCGCGGCCGCGGAGGAAAGCGTCGAGGCGCCGTCCCCCGATGGAGAACTCCCCGTACGTCAGTCTCAGGTTCTCGCGATCGCGGTCCGCTTCGATGAGGCAGGTCTCGTCCGTCCAATGTCGGAGCGCGGTGTCCAGCGCCTCCCCGAGGGAGGTCACGCGATCGAGGTCGATCATCCGAGACGAGCGTGAATTCGCTCGGCCAGCGTCCGGAAGTCCGAGACGTCCTGCATCTCGTAGTCGGGCAGCTCCACTTGAAAATGCGACTCCAGTCGGCTCAAGAGCTCCAGTGCCTTGAGGCTGTCGATGCCGAGCGTCGCGAAGAAATCATCGTCGGGCGCGAGGTCATCGCGTGAAACTCGAAAGTGGGACGCGGCGAGATCGATGATCTCGTCGAGCGTCTGTTCGGCGGTCTTCATGCTCTGGTCTCCGGGGACGAGGGCAAGTACGGCATGGGATCGTCGCTCTCGACGAATCGTCGCAGCTCCTGCTCGACCGCCGGCTTCGTGAAGAGCTCGCAAAACAGATCAATCTCCTCCCGAAGGCGTTCGCGCGGGATGGTCTTGAGGAAACGCTTGGCCGCGGCCCGCGTGTGCGGATCGAACTTGGCCGCCTGGCGAGCGGTCGAGCGGGCCAGCTCGATCGCCTTGCCGGAACCGGCGAGCTGGCTCACCAGCCCGACCTCCCGGGCTCGCGGGGCCCCTAGACTCCGACCGGTCAGCAGGAGATCGCGCACGACGGCGTTCCCGAGATCGCGCGACAGGCGTGGGATGCCTCCGAACCCCGGGATGAGCCCGAGCCGGAGCTCCGGGAAACAGAAGCGCGACATGCGCTCCGCGACGATCAGGTCACATGTGAGAGCCAGCTCGAAGCCGCCGCCGAAGACGACGCCGTGCACTGCGGCGATCGTCGTCAGGGAAGTGCCGTCGAGGGCGTCGAAGACACGATGGATGCTCTCGAGGAAACTTCGCACGCCGGCCAGACGTTCGGCCGGAGGCAGCTCCTGCATGCGAGAGTAGAGCTCCCGCAGATCGGCGCCCGCGGAGAAGCCGGCCCCCACCGTGCTGTGGATCAGGAGCGCCCGGGCCTCCGTCTCGAGATCGGGCAACGCATCGCCGAGTCGCTCGAGGTCCGCGAGCATGACGGTGCCGATCTCGTTCGCGGGCGCACGGTGCAG
>JALGZO010000501.1 GCA_025774865.1 bacterium
GACTCGCTCGAGCGGATGCCGGCGATGAGGGAGAGACTCGGCCGGTGCGGGGCGGCGATCTTCGGAAGCTTGAGCTCCGAGATTTCCGACTTCTCGCCGGAGGTCGAGACGATCCGGGAGGCGATCGTCGACGAGCCGCCGCTCGCGCTCAAGGAAGGAGGCGTCGTTCGCGGTGGCTTCTCCGAGGAGCTCGATCGACTTCGCGGGCTCTCGAGAAGCGGCAAAGACTGGATCGCCGAGCTCCAGGCGAAGGAGCGCGAGCGCACCGGCGTGACGAACCTCAAGATCGGCTACAACAGGGTGTTCGGCTACTACCTCGAGGTGACGAAGGCGAACCGCGACCTCGTCCCCGACGATTACGAGCGACGTCAGACGCTCGTGAACGCGGAGCGCTACGTGACCCCGGAGCTCAAGGAACGCGAGGCGGAGATCGTCGGGGCGGACGAAAAGGCGAAGGCCCTCGAATACGAGCTGTTCGTGGAGGTTCGTGACCGACTCGCCCTCTCGTGCGATCGGATCCGGAAGGCGGGGGCGGCGCTCGCCGCGCTCGACGTGCTGCTGACGTTCACGGAAGTGGCGAGCCGCCGGGGGTGGGTGCGTCCGGTCGTCGGGGCGAGCGACCGGCTCGAGATCCAGGGGGGGCGCCATCCGGTGGTGGAGTCGTCACTCCCGGCGCACGAGTTCGTGCCGAACGACACGGTGCTCGGCGCGGAGCGCCAGATTCTGCTGATCACGGGCCCGAACATGGCCGGGAAGTCGACCTACCTGCGGCAGGTCGCGCTGATCGTGATCCTCGCGCAGACCGGGAGCTTCGTGCCGGCGGATGCGGCGCAGATCGGAATCGTCGATCGCATCTTCACGCGCGTCGGCGCGTCCGACTTCGTGGCCAGGGGGCACTCCACCTTCATGGTCGAGATGGTCGAAGTGTCGCGCATCCTCGCCGCCGCGACGCCGAAGAGCCTCGTCCTGCTCGACGAAGTGGGGCGGGGCACGTCGACCTACGACGGGCTCGCGATCGCGTGGGCGGTGACGGAGTTCCTGCACGAGCGGCCGGAGCGCGCCGCCCGGACCCTCTTCGCCACGCATTACCACGAACTGACCGAGCTCGCGGAGAAGCTCCCGCGCGCGTGCAACCTGCGCGTCACCGTGCACGAGTGGAAGGACAAGGTCGTCTTTCTGCGCAAGGTCGTGGAGGGTGCCGCCGATCGCAGCTTCGGGATTCAGGTGGCGCAGCTCGCCGGGGTGCCGAAAGAAGTGACGAAGCGGGCGAAGAAGATTCTCGGCGGTCTCGAGGACGGGACGTTCCTCACCGGTCGCGAAACCTCCCAGCGCGCGACCGGGTCGCAGCTCGATCTCTTCTCGGCGTCGGGGGCATCCGTCCTCTCGGAGCTCGACGCACTCGATCCCGACTCGATGACGCCGATGGATGCGCTCGCCGTGCTCTCCGAGTGGAAGCGCCGCGTGCGTACGGGCGACGGCGAGGAGGAATCGTGAGTCCCATCCGGATCCTGCCACCCGGAGTGGCGAACCGGATCGCGGCCGGGGAAGTCGTCGAGCGGCCGGCGTCTCTCGTGAAGGAGCTCGTGGAGAACTCGCTCGACGCGGACGCGACGAGCATCGAGGTGACGTTCGAGGGTGGCGGCCTCGAGATGATCCGGGTGTCCGACGACGGCTGCGGCCTACCGGACGACGACGCGACGCTCGCGTTCGAGCGCCATGCCACGAGCAAGGTCTGGGATCCGGCGGACCTCGCGGCGATCCGGACGCTCGGTTTTCGCGGCGAGGCGCTCGCGTCGATTGCCGCCGTGTCGCGGCTCGAGATGCTGACCGCTTCGGAGTCCGGCAGGCCGGGTACACGGATTCGCCTCGAGGCGGGGGAGGTCGTCGAGAAGACGAAGGGCGCTCGGGCGCGCGGCACGACGATCGAGGTGATGGCGCTATTCTTCAATACGCCGGCCCGGCGCAAGTTCTTGAAGACTGCTGCGACCGAAGGAAGAGTCCTCGTCCGCACGATCGGACAACTCGCGCTCGGGGCCCCGGGGGTGGGGTTCCGCGTGATCCGCGAGGGGCGGCAGGTTCTGGATATCCCGTCGAGCGCGGACTTCCGCGAGCGTACGCAGGCGCTCCTCGGAGCGGATGCGGTGGGCCGCATGGTCGTCGTGCGCGGGGACCGTGACGGCGTCAGCGTGCGGGGGCTCGTGTCGGCGTCCGACTTCACGCGGCAAAGAGCCGTCCATCAGGTGCTGCTCGTCAACGGGCGCCCCGTGGTGGACCCGTCGCTCTCGCACGCCGTGACGGCCGGGATCGGGGGAGCGATCCCCGGCGGCAAGCACCCGAAGTTCGCTCTCGCGATCGGTGTCAATCCGGAAGAGGTCGATGTGAACGTGCACCCGACGAAACGTGAGGTGCGGTTCACGCGCAAGGACCTCGTGTTCTCGGTCATCCGTGAGGCGGTGGGCTCGGCGATCCTGAACACGCAATTCGACGAGATGGGTCGCGAAGGCGTCTTGCCGTGGCGTGCGTCGCCGCTGGCGCCCGCGGCCCGGGTGTCGGGGCCCACCGTTCCCGCCGCGCCGCCCGCGCCGCGCCCGATGGTGCCGCGCGAGCCGCTGGCGCATCCGCCGAGCCCGGGCGCCCGTCCGGCCAAGATCACGCCGGAGCCGGCGGCGGGGCTCGCCACGCGAACGCTCCGGCACGTGGGCGAGCTCTGGGGGGCGTATCTCGTCGTGGAAGATGCGGAGCGACTCCTGGTCATCGATCAGCACGCCGCGCACGAGCGCGTCCTCTACGACGAGATCCGGGACGCCGCCCAGTCCACGCAGGGCATTCCTGTTCAGGGATTGCTCGTGCCGCTGACGGTCGACCTCGCCCCGGGCCAGGATCCCGAGCACGTGGCGGAGATACTCGCCGGGATGGGTTTCGACGCTCGGCCCGGGGGGCCGTCATCCGTGCTGGTGGACGGTATTCCGGGCAGCCTGTCGCAATGGGGCGGGGGCGAGTTTCTCCGCGAGCTGTTCGCATCCGCCGAGGGAGCGAAGGCGTCGGCCGAGAAGCTACGCGACGCGCTCGCGAAGTCGTACTCGTGCAAGGGGGCGGTGAAGTTCGGGCAACGACTGCATCCGGAAGAGATCGATCACCTGCTGCGCGGCCTGGAACGAACCGACGTGCCGCGTCTCTGTCCGCACGGCCGCCCCATCTACCTCGAAGTGCGCAAGGACGAGCTCGACGACCGGTTCGAGAGGTGAGTGCGCCGCTTCTGCCGAGCCTCGTGGGCGCGACGGGTTCCGGCAAGACGAAGGTGGCGATCCGGGCCGCCCGACTCGCCGACCTCGAGATCATCTCGGCCGACTCGCGCCAGATCTATAGCCGCCTCGACATCGGAACCGCGAAGCCGACGGCCGAGCAACGCGCCGCCGCCCGGCATCATCTGATCGACGTCGCGGATCCGGAGGAGACGTGGTCGGCGGCGCGGTTCGGCGACGCGGCGCACGCAGTGATGGATGAGGTGCGGGCGCGCGGCAAGACGCCCTTTCTCGTCGGCGGCAGCGGACTCTACGTGCGAGCGGGGGAGGAAGGTCTCTTCGAGGGGCCGGAGGCCGATCCCGAGATCCGCGCGCGACTGCTGGAGGCGGTGGAGACCGAGGGTCGTGAAGCGGTACACCGTCGTCTCGCGGAGGTGGATCCGGAAACGGCGGCGCGGCTCCACCCGCCGGACGTCGTGCGCGTGGTGCGGGCGCTCGAGGTGTGGGAGATCACGGGGACTCCGATCTCCGAGCATCACCGCCGGCACCGGGAGAATCTTCGAAAAGAGCGGTGGCTGCGCTTCGGGATCGAGTGGCCGCCGCTCGTCTTGGCGAAGCGGATCGAGCGCCGCGTGGATGGAATGCTGGAGGCGGGCTGGGTGGACGAGGTGCGGTTGCTCCTGGCGGAGGGGCTCCAGCCGGATTGTCCCGCGCTCCGGGCGCTCGGCTATCCGGAGATCGTCGCGATGCTGCGGGAGGGGGGAGACGTCGGGGAAGCGCGGGAGAGAATCGTCGCGGCGACGCGTCAGTTCGCGAAGCGGCAGCGCACCTGGTTTCGTGCGGTCCCGGACGTGACGTGGTTCCGCGTCGCGGGAGAGGGCGATCTGGACGAGCTGGGGCCGAAGATCGCTCGCACGATTCGCGAGGCGTGCGAACGCGTGTGATGGGGCGGCGGACCGGACGCATTTGACTTCCGGCCCGGGTCCGGTATGATCCGGGGCGAGAGCGGGTATAACTCAGTTGGTAGAGTATCAGCTTCCCAAGCTGAAGGTCGCGGGTTCGAATCCCGTTGCCCGCTCCACTCCAACCGCGTCGCGGTCAGCGGCGGGCCCTGACCCTCGGCGCCCTGCCCCCGCGCTGCCGATCGAGGGACCTCTTCTTCTCCCGGTGCCTGCGGACCCGCCCGGCGGTTTCCGTCCAGCGGCGCGTCGGTATTCCCGTGAGGCCGGTCCCGTCTCCGAGCTTTGAAAGGGCCACAAACCTGACCGCGCACCCTTGATTCTTCGGCGTCTGAGGGGGATCCTGCAACGTCCGCCGGACGAGACCGATCCGCGGCCCCCCTTCGACCGACGCGCCGGGGGCCGCCGATCCGTCGATCCGCACGGAAAGGAGTCAGAAGATGCTGAACAAGATCGGTGTCATCGGCGCAGGGTACATTGGAGGCGTGCTCGTCCAGGAACTCGTACGCCGGGGGTACGCGAAGACGGTCGCGGCGACCGACCCCGCTCCGTTCGTCAACTCGGACGATCCGCCCGAGAAGCGGGAGGCGGCCCGGAAGCAATCGGTCGCAAAGGGGAAAGCGCTCGACATCCTGGAGGGCACGCCGCTCCTGCGGAGCGACGTGGAGGTCCTCGCCGGGCGCGACTACGACATCCTCCAGGGCGCGGATCTCGTCATCAACACGGCCGGCGTTCCCCGCAAGGCGCGGCCGGACGGCTCGTTCCCGTCCCGGGAAGAGCTGCTCGAGATCAACCTGAAGGTCACCGGCCAGGTGGCGGACGGGATCGCGCAGTACTGCAAGGACGCGATCGTCATCTCCATCGCCAACCCCCTCGACGCGATCGTCTACACGCTCCACAAGAAGCTCTCGCCGCCGAAGAACAAGCTCGTCGGGATGGCCGGCGTGCTCGACTCGTCGCGGTACCGCTACTTCGTGGCGAAGGCGGCCGGGGTGAGCGTGGAGAACGTGGAGGCGCTCGTGCTCGGCGGCCACGGCGACACGATGGTTCCGGTGCGCAGCTGCACCCGCGTCGCCGGGATGCCGGTCGAGACGTTCGTGCCCGCCGATGATCTCGCGGCGCTGGAGGCCCGCACCCGTAAGGCGGGCGGCGAGGTTGTGGGGCTGCTCGGCTTCGGCTCCGCCTTCGTCTCGCCGGCTCTCTCCGCGCTCGAGATGGTCGAGTCGATCATCTACGACAAGAAGAGGATCGTGGCCGCGTGCGCCTTGCTGGAAGGGGAGTACGGGGTCGACGGACTATTCGTGGGTGTCCCCGTCGTGCTCGGTGCGAACGGCATCGAGAAAGTCATCGAGGTCGACCTGACCGACTCCGAGAGAAGCGGTCTCGATGCGTCCGTGAACGCGGTCAGGAAGACCTGTGAGGAGGTCGACCGGATGATCGGAGCGAGCGTCGGCTAGTTCGCCTTTTGGGCTCAGTGGACGATCCGCGGGGGCGAGCGCGATGGAGCGCTCGTCCCCTCTCTCGTGAGCCCGCCCTCGGCGACCGAAGAGGAACTGCGGCGCGAGAACAAGGCGTGCGGCAACTCAGGTGTAAGCGCCAGTGCCACGACTGATGGCCGATTAACCGCCTGTGACGGGCGGCGATCGAGCCCCCACCACTCCGACTCGTCGCTTCTCGCCGAGTCCGATCAGGGCACGAGTTGCAGGCTTTGACTTCACTCCGGAAGCGGTCTAAGGTTTCCCTCGCCTTATTGGCGTCGTCCTCGCTGATTCCCCGTTGCGCCCGATATTGGAGGCTGGGCCATGGACTTCACGCTGTCCGAAGAACTCGAAATGCTGCGATCGGCGGTGCGCGATTTCTCGACGGGAAGGATCGCTCCGCACGCAGCTGAATGGGACCGCAACCATTACTTCCCCTACGAGGAAGCCGTGAAGCCCATGGGTCGGCTCGGGCTCTTCGGCACGGTGATCCCGGAGGAATACGGCGGTTCCGATCTTGGCTGGCTCGCGGCCATGATCGTGAGCGAGGAAATCGCCCGGGCCAGTAGCTCACTCCGCATCCAGATCAACATGCAGGGCCTGGGATGTGCGTACACCATCTGGAAGTACGGCAACGATGCACTGAAGGAAAAGTACGTCTCCAAGTTGGTCAGCGCCGAGTACGTGGGCGCCTTCGCCATGACCGAGCCGAACTCGGGTTCCGATGTCATGGCCATGGCCTCGACGGCGGAAGACAAGGGCGATCACTGGCTATTGAACGGCTCCAAGACGTGGATCTCGAATTCCAATGTGGCCGACGCCGTCGTCTACTACGCCTACACCGACGCATCCAAAGGGGCCAAGGGGCTCTCGGCCTTCGTGGTGGAGCTCAAGAACTTCAACGGCGTGCAAACTTCCTCTTTTGACAAGATGGGCACCCATTCTTGCCCCACCGGCGAGATCTTCCTGGCCGATACCCGGGTCCCGAAAGAGAACATCATCGGGAAGCCCGGCGACGGCGCTCGAATCCTCTTCGGATCTCTCAATCAAACCCGCCTCTCGGCGGCGGCCGGAGCGGTCGGGGTGGCCCAAGCCTGCCTGGACGCGACCATCGAGTACAGCAAGTCACGCCAGCAGTTCGGCAAGCCCATCGGT
>JALGZO010000502.1 GCA_025774865.1 bacterium
CCGGCCCACTCTGCGCGATGGTCTCCGTCCCGTTGAGCAGGATCGATACCCCCGCCAGCAGAGCCATTCCTGGACGTATTCCGGTCATGTCGACCTCACCGGTTCGAGAAGAAGCTTCAATGCGGAACTGCTCCCCGGTGGCGAGCCAGCGGCCGCGGCCGGGACCGAGAGAGATATGACGATCCTGGTCGACTGTGACACGGTTTCTTCTATACTGATCAGTTGCGAGATCTCTTGCTCACTCGAGCCATCATCGGATCCGCGATTATGCGTGACCCACCGACACGTTTCACCCGACCGAACATGGATGAAGGGGAGAGTGCGGCGGGCTCCGAGTCCGCGACCGGGAGCGCCCCGCGCCGGTCTCCCGACCCGCCGCCGCGGGAGGAACTGCTGCGACTTCGCAGCCGGGACCCGACGGCGCTGGCTTCCTTCTTCGATCGTTACTTCGAGTGGATCTTCGGCCTCGCCCACCATCTGATGCGTGACCGGGGGCAGGCGGAGGAAGTGACTCAGGAGATCTTTCTCAAGGTGCACCGGGCCGTCGATCGGCTCTACCCGGACCGAGACCCGGCCCCGTGGCTCACGGCGATCGTGTGCAACGCCTGCCGGGAGGTCTGGCGCAGCGCGCACTACAAGGCGTCCCGCCGATCGGTCTCGCTGGAAGACATCCAGGACTGGGAGACGAGCCACCCTCGCGCTCCCGGAACGCCGGAGTCGGCGGCGCTACGAGCCGAGCGTCACGACGTCCTCCGGCGCGCGCTCCTCGCCCTCCCGGATGCGCTCCGGGAGATCGTGGTCCTGCACGACTGGGCGGGGCTCAATCACAAGGAGATCGCCGCGGCCTTGGAGGTCTCGCACGATGCCGTCCGCAAGCGGTACTCGCGAGCCCTCGGCGCCCTGGCGAAGATGCTGAAGGACTGGGAATGAGCGAACGGGAGAAAAGGACTCCGGACGAGCGCGCGGTGCAGGAGCGCGTGCGTGCTCTCCCCACCGCCGCGCCGAGTGTCGAGTTTCGCGCCCGGCTGAGGGACGAGTTCATCTCGGGAACGATCCCCGAACGCAGGAGTACCCGGCGGCGGGCTCGGACTCTCCCCTTCGCGGAGGTGGGTATCGCGCTCGCGGCGGCCGCCGTTCTCGTCGGCTTGTTCCTCAAGATCAACCGCGGGCCGGCCTGGCAGTTCGTCGCGGCGAGCGGGGACGGGCGCGTCCACGTCGGAGAGCGGGGCTTCGCCGCGAGCGAGGCGAGCTCGACTCTCCCGGGCCTCCTGCGTCCGGGAGTGTCGATTCATCTCGAGGGCGAGACGCAGCTCGACCTCCTCTCTCCGGGAACGCTGGCGATCCAGATGGCCCCCGGCTCGAACCTGACGATTCCCGCTCCGCCCGGGCGCTGGCTCGGTCGTTCCACGACGGGGCGGGTGGACGGCGGGGAGGTCCGGTTCGTGACCGGCCCGGGTTTCGCGGGAGCGCATCTGACGATCGAGGCGCCGTCGGCGAGAATCCACGCCACGGGAACCACGTTCGCCGTCATCTCTTCGCCCGACAGCACATGTGTCTGCGTCCTCGAGGGCGAGGTTAGTATGGAGGGGGACGACGGCTCGTCAGAGATCGTCGAGGCGGGCATGCGAAGGACCATCTTCGCCCATCGGGACGAGGTTCTCGACGAGGAGATCTTCCCGATGGAGCGGATGAAGCTCGAGATGTTGCGGCAGCAGACCAAGAGCGGGCTCGAGTCGATTCCTTAGACCCGGTTGTGGCTGACGACACGGGAGGACGCATTGAGCGTGGAACGACTCACGTCACGACGAGAGTTCCTGAAGCAGGGGGCAGCCGCGGGAGTCGCGGGGACGGCCTTTCTCTCCACCGATGCCTGCACGCCGTCGTCGGAGGAGGGAGCAACGGCGAGCAGCGGGGACGTCTTTCGAACGCTGGGGCGGACCGGAATCCGACTCCCTGTCGTGAGCATGGGAACCTGTTACGGCATCACACTCGTGCGCGCGGCGCTCGACGAGGGGATCGTCTACCTCCACACGTCGAGCTCGTATGCCGAGAGGAAGCACGAGCGTCTTCTCGGCGAGGCGACGCGGGACCTGCCGCGCGACTCCTTCGTGATCGCGACCAGCCCCGAACTCCGCTATCGGTATCCGAAGGAGGGCGGACGGTCCCTGGACCTCGAGACGAGCTCCGACCCCGCGACCATCGTCAAGTCTCTCGAGGAGAGTCTGCAGCGCCTCGGACTCGAGTACGTCGACATGTATTACCTGGCCTCGGTCGGTAGTCGGGAAGTCACCCTCCATGAGCCCTACCTCCGCGCGTACGAGAGGCTGAAGGAAGATGGGAAGACGCGATTCGTAGGAATCGCGACGCACAGCAATGAGCCGGAAGTCATCCGGGCCGCCGCCGAGAGCAGTTTCTGGGACGTGGTCCTCACCGCCTATAACTTCCGGCAATCTCACCGCGAGCAGATCGGAGCCGCCATCGACGACGCGGCCACAGCCGGACTCGGGATCGTGGCCATGAAGACGCAGGCCGGCGTCTACTGGGACAGCAACCGCCTGCGGAAGATCAACATGAAGGCCGCTCTCAAGTGGGTCTTGCAGAACGAAAACGTGCACACGACCATCCCCGCATTCGCCAACTTCGAGGAGATGCGGGAGGACATGTCGATCATGAAGAATCTCGCGCTGACGACGCAGGAGAAGCGGGACCTTCATCTCGGAGACGAACTCGGGCTTTCGGGCCTCTACTGCCAGCAGTGCGGGAGCTGCCTGGGCCAGTGCCCGGCCGGAGTGGATGTGCCCACCCTGATGCGGAGCCGCATGTATGCACTTGGCCACCAGGACGTGGGAAAAGCCCGACAGACGTTGCAGTGCCGGAATGGCACCGACATGGCGTGCAAGCACTGCGAGACGTGTTCGGTTCGATGCTCTCTCGGTCTCGACGTGCGGTCCGGTGCGTTGGAACTGGCGCGCCTCCTGGAAGTCTCCGACGAGCTTCTGGCGTGAGCGGCGCGCGTCCGCCGTGCCCGGGCCGACCTCCACCTTATACAGGACATGATATAGGACATCGGGAAGATCATGTCCCGCTCTCTGCTCGCTCTCGGACTCGGTCTACGGATGCCGGTCCCCGAGCCCGGCGGGGATTTACTTCTCCCGGCTCACCGGGAGCGGATCGTCGATCTCCGAGAAGCTCGTCCGTCTGCGGTGAGATGGCGACTTCTTAGGAAGGGACAGGCGTTTCTGAGATGAAGGTTCTTGTAGATGTCAGTGTGGTCGCACTCGGTGTGGGCGTCTCCGTGTCGGAGTACGTGGCGGCGTGCCATCGCGTCTTCTCGGAGGCCGGTCTCGATACGAATCTCCACGCGTACGGAACAAACATAGAGGGAGAGTGGGATCAGGTGTTCGCCACGATCAAGAAATGCCATGAGATGGTGCATGAGATGGGGGCTCCGCGCGTCTCGACCGTCATCAAGGCAGGCACACGAGTCGACCGAAATCAGACGCTGGCTGACAAGGTCAGGAGCGTGGAGTCGAAACTCGGGGGCTCCACGTAACTCGAGCCGGTCCGAGACACAGACGCGGGCGGTCGTGGCGAGGGTGGCCGCCCGCGAAGGCTGAGCTACTCCCGCGGCGCCTCCCCCTCACCATCGGTGGCGTCCTCCTCCTCACTCCCCTCACCTTCGCCACTCCCCGCGGCCGCCGCCTTCCTCGCCCGCCGCTCCTCGAGCTTCTTCTCTTTCTTCTTCTGCCGCTTCATTTCCTTCTGCCGCTTCTCGTAGTTGTAGTTCGGTCGCCTCGCCAATCCAGCCTCCTGGGTTCTCGCTCGTGAAGAAGCCCCGCCAGCGACTCGCGCGCCAGCGGGGCCACTACTCAGAAGACGCAGCCGTCAGGCCGTCACCGTCTCCACGTCCTGCGCCGGCTACCTGTACAGACTCTTCACCTCGCCCCAGCTCGAATCGTCCACCGATGTCCACGGGCAGAGCACACCCGGGGCCGGACCCGTCCTGTCGTCGCACGACGGCGGGCCGAGAGACGAGTAGCCGGTGGTGGCGTTGTCGTGAGTCAGCGGATCGGTCTGGCTGCAGTCGACCGACACGCTTCTGTTGTTGGCCGCCGAGGGAACGATGCAGAACTCGGCCCCCACATCGATGACGAGGATCGACCCGGCCACGATCGGGATCGGCGGGTCTCCGTCACCCGGGCATCCCGTCGCAGCGAGGAGGAGGTTCGTCGCGCCCCCCGCATTCAGAAAGCCGTTCGTGGGGGTAAAGGCCAGGATGCTACTCCCGGCTCCGGTGACGGCGAGGTCGAACTCGGCGGACGCCACACCGTCCTTCGTAACGCACTCGAGCCACAGGTATAGAGTGGTCAGGCCGCCGCCCGGCGCACCCGTGCTCGAGAACGGTTCGACGTTGCTGTTGCTGATCGTCCAGCCGTATTGGTAGGTGTCCGCGCTTGTGCTCGGCACGTACATCAGCATGAGGAAAAGAGTGGCAATGATCGTCGTGAAACACTTCATTCCGCACCTCCGATTGGCTTCGGCGTGCTCCACCGCGAGAACGCTGGGCGTGAGGCGACGAAGGCGGCCACGGGAGATGGTAGCGAGAGTAGATGAGCCCTTCATGATCGCCTCCCAGGCTGCGTGGATGCGCCCGCCGCTGCCCGGCGGCCGGCGACGCAGGAAAGCCGGCACCAGTCTGGGAGCGAATCCGCCCGCCGTCAAGCGGGAGACGGATTCGTCGTCCGAGGCGTGGAGCCTCAGAGTGCCGCCCTGCGCCTTGCTGGCCACCGAGGAGCGCGATAGTGGCGCTGGTCGCGCGGCTGGGGGCCGGAGCCGCCAGCCCCACTTCCGCCGGCGTCGCGGCCTTGTGGAGGGTCACACGCGGCACTGGCCCTGATCAATCCGATTGATCGCCGAGCCGCCACCCGCGCCTTGGGCTGCCACCGGCGAGGTCGGTCGTCTCGACAGGGATTCCGGTCATCGCGGCTGCTCAGATCGCGACGTCGCTTGTTCACTCTTCACACAGGTGACGAGCCTCATGCCCACGGCCACTCCGGTCGATTCATGGATTGCGGTACGCGCAGTCGGGCGCGACCAGCAAATCGATCAGGAGCGACCAATGAAGAATCCCACCAGAATTCTCGGCCTGCTCCTCGCCGGAGGCCTTTCTCTCATCGCGCACCCGGCGAAGGCGGACACATCCTTCGAGTTCCTCTTCAGCTCGAGCAGCGTGACAAACGACAACCAGTTTCTGCTGCATCTCGCCGTCGGGAACTACGGATACCCGCGTCGCGTGATCGAGCCGGTGCTGCCTCGGCTCCACTCTATCGAGGAGGACCTGCCGGTCGTTCTCTTCCTCGCATCCGCGTCCGGGCGTCCCGTCGAATTCATCGTCGGCCTTCGGAGCAAGTCGCTGAGCTGGTCGGTGATCTTCACACGGGTCGGCGTTCCGTACGATCTCCTGTTCGTCGGGATGGACCGCGACCCTGGGCCTCCGTACGGGAAGGCGTGGGGCCACTGGAAGAAGACGCCCAAGAAGCTCACGTTGTCCGATGGCGACATCGTAGGGCTTGTCGACATTCAGACTGGCCATCGTGTGACAGGCCTTTCCGCGCTCGATCTCGCGCGGGCGCGGGGCAAGGGCACTTCGGTCGCCGTTTTGGTCGCTGACAAGAAGGGCCGTCCGCATCGTGCCGAAGCGGGTGACAAGGGCGCGGGTCACGGCAAGGCGGGGAAACCCGGCAAAGGGGGGAAGCCCGGCAAGGGAAAGTGACTGGAGGGCTTGTGGACGTCGTCTCTAATACAGTGCCGCCTGTATGGCATCGGCAGCCACGCGGTGCCCGAGAGCGCTCCAGTGACCGTCGCATGTGTGAACAAACGCGTCGAAGCCGACGTGCTCGGTCTGCGCATACTCGAGGAAGTATGGTACGAGGTCCACTACCTGAAGATTCGGAACGGTTTCGGCGAACGCGCCCAGGTCGGGAAGAAGTCCGAAGGGGTGACCCTTCGACTCGGCCCGTTGAAGGTCGAGAGTCCGTGGAATGACGAACACGTGGACCGGACGCCCGGCCGCCTCGGCGGCGATCTCACGGTAGGTGAAGAAGAGAACTTCCAGGTCGCTCTGATCGTAGTCCTCGTAGCTGGGCATGCTCGGTCCCAGTGACTGCCCGAGCTTGGTCTGCAGCCGAGGTATGGCCACGCGGAAGAAGTTTACCGTGTAGGAGCCATTCGTTACCCTGTTCCATACTCGCAGCGGGAGGTTGCGCTTCTCTCTGCTCCGCTGCTCGAATTGAACGGGATAGACGACTTCGAACTGGTCTCCGGAACGAGTGAGGTAAGGCCGGTATCGAGTCGGAGGGGAGCGCTCCGCGTCATTCTCAATGAAGTCATTTGAGGGAAGGAGGAATACAAGGACTCGCGAGTGGTCGAACTGGCTTGCCAAGTTCTTGTAAAGCAACCACTCCTGGATCGACCCGAAACCTCCTGCCGTTCCGAAGTTCAAGTGCTCGATTCCAGTTCGGTTCTCCAGAACGCTCGTGAATCGTTCGCCGTCGGAGACCCCGTACCCCTCGACGAAGGAATCTCCCAATACCACAGTGCGATGTCGCTCGCCGGAGCTAACGGTTCGGTCGCGGTCCCGCGCGCCGTAGCGATTCGCCGAATACACCACGTCGAAACAGGGGGTACGGTGTCTGAACACCGCGCTTGGCCGATGCCACACTCCGAAGTCCGGGTCGATATCGTCCCAGAATTCAGGCGCAGGGGTCGTCGGGAAGGTCCGGTAGGGAATCACGTCGCGACGGACAAGGAACCGCAGACCGACCT
>JALGZO010000503.1 GCA_025774865.1 bacterium
GTTTGCGTCTGCGTGTCGGTGATGTGTACCCACCGGATCGGATCCGACGCGGTCGCCGGAAACGTCTTCAGGCCGAAGATGACCGTGTCGGGGGCCGCCTGTCCCGCCACGAACCGCTGGTACCAGGGAGTCGTCGGCCAGTGCCCGGCGGGAATGGTCAGGGTGACGAAACGATAGATGTCGAGGTCGAGCGTGAGGTCGAGCCGGCCTTCGGCATCCGTCGTGCGGATCTCTTCCCCGTTCGTGATCCGGACGCTCGCGAGTCCCGGTTCCGTCGTGTCCTCGATCCCGTCCGCATCGAGATCGTGAAACACACGACAATGCACGAGAAGTGAGTCCGCCGCCTCGGCCGAGGCCGCGGCGAGAACGGGGGGGAGAAGGACGGCCAGGGCAGCCAGCCGCACGGCCATCCCCGGTCGTAGGTGCATCAGCGGGCTCCGACGAGATGCTCAGCAAGGATGAGGAGGCCCTGATCGAGCGCGAAACGGGGATTGCTCACACGAGCTATCGTGGAGCAAGGGGGCCGGCCGATTCAACCCCTCGGGCCAAAAGGCGGCAAACGACCCCGAAGAGACGCTATCGTCTCCAGGAGTTGTACAAAGTCCGCGCGGTGCGCGTCAGGACGACCGGAAGTAGAGCGGCCCCCCGAGCGCGATCCACTTGATGTCGACAGTCCCGGCGACTCGCGTATCGACGCGCGCGCGACGCTCGAAGATCCCTTCGACCAGGATGCCTCCCTTGAACTCGCGATCCTCGGCCAGCAAGTAGTCGAGCATGAGACAGGTCATGGGATCGTTGTTCGTGACCAGGTAGTCGCTACCTCTCGACGTGATGAAGTAGACCGCCCGGTCCGTGGGACGCTGGCTCGCGACCACGAGCTCCGTGCCGACGAGCTGGTCGGGAACGACGGATTTCCTCACGTGGAACTCCGAGACGAACACCCTCTGGTGCTCCGCCGAGGCCAGCTTCGTCCCGTCCTGCGGCGGCACTTCGCACAAGCCGACTTCCTGATCGAACTTCTGGAACGCGATGTCGCTGGCGTCGACGAGCTGCGGCAGGCGGTAGCGGAACTTCTCTTCCTTCGCGACGAGCTGGATCTCTTCGTCGCGCGTCCAGACGCGTTCGAGGACGAGGTGCCGGCGAGGCTCGCGCAGGAAGTGAACGCCGAACTCGACGTCCTCACCGGAGTACTTCTTGAGCGTGCTCTTGAGGTCCGGGCCGACGATCGGGATGAAGAGACTGCTCTCGCGAACGATCCCGATGTTCTTGCGAACGATGGGGATCTCGGGCATCGGAATGCGGTACCGGTCGGAGGGGCTCGGCACGATGCCCTTCACGACGTCCTGTACCTCAGCCACTTCGTATTTGTAGTCGACGAGGCCGCAGCCTGCCGCCGTGATCACGGCGACGAGGACGACCGCGCCACGGACTCGGGTCCCCTTCATGGCGCACCCCCTGGCTCGGGGACGATTCCGGACTTTCGGGTCCTCTACGTCCATGGGTATCCGTTTCCCCCAGGCCCGGCAAGGCCTTCTCGGCCCGTCGAGTGGCCCGTCCGCCCGGTTTGAGTTCGCGGGCGCGGCGGCGCTCCAGTAGAGTCGCGACTCTCCCGGAGGCCGGGAGAACGCACGCGGAGGCATCGTTCTTGGGAGTCTGGCGGGCTTCGATCGGGGTGGGGCTCGTGATCTGGGTCGCCGGCTGCGCGCGCGACCCCGGTCCGCTTCGAGATGCGGCCGGGGCACTCGCCGAGGGCCGAACGCAGGACGCCTACCGATCCGCCGTCGCCGCGGCCGCGGCGCTACCGGAGTCGCCCGACGCGCACGTTCTGCTCGCCGAGGCGGCACTCCTCACGATGCGGACGACCGACGGCGTGGCCGCATCGGAGCGGGCCCTGGAGCTCGCGCCGGACGACCCCCGGGCGCACGTCGTTCGAGCGTTTCTCGACCAGGCGCGCTTTCGCAACGTGGCGGCGATCGCGGCTGCCCGCGAGGCCGTCCGGCTGGCTCCCGACGAGCCGCGCTACCGGATCGCGCTCGGGGAGCTCCTGTTCGGCGGCGGCATGGTGGGCACGCCCGACTACGACGGGGCCGCCGCGGCGTTCCGCGAAGCGCTCCGCCTCGAACCGGACGCCGCGCGAGCGCGTTTCGGACTGGCGAAGTCGCTGATCCTCGCCGGGGAGGACGAAGAGGGCGAGCGGGAGATCGGGCGGTACCTCGAGCAGCGTCACGGCCATGGGGAGGCGTACTACTTGAGGGGTCTCGCGCGTCTCCGTCGGCGCGCGCTGGGGGAGGCCGTGGCCGACTTCCGTGACGCGGCCGCGTACGCCCCGCACGAGTCCGCTCACCACTTCAACCTCCAGCGCGTGCTCCAGCTCTTGGGCCGCGAACAGGAAGCCAGCGACGCGAGGAAGAGGTTTCAACACTTTCGCGGTCTGGAAAAGGGAGTCGCCGGCACGGCGGTGGCCTACCACTCCGACACGGGAAACGTGGGGGCCGCGCTCCAGTTGGCGAGGCTCTTGGCGGAGCAGGGCCGGTTTCGCGAGTGCACGATCCTGTTGGAGTCGCTTTGCCTCGATCACCCGAACCTTCTCGAGGCACATGCGCTCCTGGCCGAAGTGTGTGTCCCCTGGCACGAGATCTCCTCGGGCAGGGAGGCCGCGCTCCGAGTGATCGAAATGGCCCCGGGGAAAGCGCGAGGCTACCTCGCCCTGGCTCGTCTCGAATCCGAAGCCGGAAACGCGGTCGCCGCGGTGAAGCCTGCGCAGACCGCGGCGAGTCTCGAGCCCGGCGATGTCGAAGTGCAGCTTCTCTTGGGTTCGATCCTGCTGGACGCTGGAAAGTTCGATGAGGCTCTGGCGTTGTTCGAACGCCTTCGCCGACAATTCCCCGAGAACCTCCGAGCGCGGGGGGGATTCGGGCAGGCTCTCGTCGGAGTGGGAAGGCACGAGCAGGGAGTGTCCGCGCTGACGGACGTGCTCCGAAGCCGCCCCCGACATATCGCCTGGTTGTACTATCGCGGTCTCGGACAGATCGGCCGAGGGAACCCCGGCCTCGCCGAAGGCGACCTTCGCAGCGTGGTCGCGATCGACCCGGCGCACGCGGAAGCTCGGGCGGGTCTCGTGCGGGTATTCCGGGAAACCGGGAGAGAGCGCGAGGCGCAGAAGTTGGAGGCGAAGCATCAGGAACGACTTGGGCTCGAGACGGAGATCCGAGAGCTGCGTGAGCAGGGATCGCGTACCCATCACCTGGCCGACCTTCTCGAGAAGGCCGGTCGTCCCGCCGAGGCGGTCCGCGTGAGAGCGGACGCCGACGTGCCGAGCTTGCTCCCTTGAAGAGGATCGTGACGTGGGGGCTCCTCGGAGCGGCGCTCGTATTCGGCCGCGGCGGCACGATCGCGGCCGAGGTCCCAGCACCACTCTACCGTGACATCACCGCGGAGTCCGGAATCGATTTCAGGCAGTCGAATGGCGCTACCGGGACGAAGCAATACATCGAGCTGATGGGCTCGGGCGGGTGCCTCCTGGATTACGACGCGGACGGCCGCTTCGACCTCTACCTGGTAAACTCGGTCGGCGCGAATCAGTTGTACCGGAACCTCGGCGGTCTCCGCTTCGAGAATGTAACCGCCCGCGCCGGACTCGGGCACGAAGGGTACGGGATGGGAGCGTTCGCCGCCGACGTCGACAACGACGGTGACACGGACATCTTCGTGACGAACTTCGGCCCCAACGCGCTCTACTTGAACGAGGGTGACGGGACGTTTCGCGAAATCGCCGCCCGCGCCGGCATCGACGACGCTCGCTGGGGAACCGGTGCCGCGTTCTTCGATGCGGACAGTGACGGCTGGCTCGATCTCTACCTCGTGAACTACGTTCAGATGGCCGTACCCGATACGAACGAGTGCTATGCCGAACAGGGTGCGATTCGCCTGTACTGTCCGCCGCGGCGCTATCCGCGGGCGAAGGACGTCTTCTATCGGAATCGTGGCGACGGTACGTTCGTCGACGCGACCGAGGTGTTCGGCGGCCGTGGGTTGGAGGGCCGGGGGCTCGGTGTGATCGCAGGCGATTTCGATCGGGATGGCCGCCCCGACGTCTACGTGGCGAACGACCTCGACCCGAACTTCCTCTTCCACAATCAAGGAGGCGGAACGTTCGAAGAGATCGGAATGCTGGCCGGCGCGAGCCACTCCGAGGACGGACGGGAAGAGTCGGGGATGGGTCTCGCCGCGGGTGACTACGACAACGACGGGTGGATCGACCTCTTCGTATCCAACTTCGTCAACGAGACGAACACCCTCTACCGTAACGAGGGTGGGCTCTTCCTCGACGCGTCCGCGACCTCGCGCGTCGGCCCGCAGAGCCTACCCTTCGTGAGTTGGGGAACCGAGTTTTTCGATTTCGACCTGGACGGGTGGAAGGATCTGTTCGTAGCGAACGGGCACACCGAGTCGGACGTCGAACGAATCGACCCCACGTCCACGTGGAAGCAGCCGGATTTCCTGTACCACAATCGCGGTGACGGAACCTTCGCCCAGATAACGGCCACCGTGGCCCCGAGCCTGGTCGAGCACCGCGCGGGACGCGGCGCCGTGTTCGGAGACCTCGACGACGACGGCGACATCGACTTCGTCGTCGTCAATCAGAACGATCCGCTGCTCTTCCTGGAGAACGCGGGAGTCCCGGGCCACCACTGGATCGGGTTCCACCTGGAGGGCACCGAGTCGAACCGGGATGCGGTGGGCGCGCGCGTGGAGATCCACGCCGGCGACCTCGTCACCGTTCGAGAAGTCCGAGCCGGCTCCAGCTACCTCTCCAGCAACGATCCCCGCGTCCACTTCGGTCTGGGGGAGCGCGACACGGTCGACTCCGTCGACATCCGGTGGCCCTCCGGTCGGGAGCAGACGATTCACGGGCTTGCGGTCGATCGTTACCATCGAATCATCGAGGGGAAGTGATGCGACGACTCCCGGCGGCAGTCAGCACTCTGATACTGCTCGCGCTCGGCGCGGGTTGCGGCGGCGAGTCGGAGCCGGCGTCGGACGCCGGCGTCGAGGATGCCCATCACCACCACCCGGACCCCGTGACTCGCGCGCCGGATGCGGACGCGGTTCCGCACAGCGAGAAGCACGACGAGCTGCTGCAGATCGCCCGGCGTCTGCAGGCGAGCGACGAGACGTACTTCGGGAAAGCGATCATGCGTCAGCTCGAAGCGGCCGACACGACCGGCTTCTCCGCCGAGGAGAAGGCACAGTGGTTCCATGCTCGCGCGCACCAGGCTTTCAAGCTCGGCGGTCCGGAAGAAGCCGAAGAACTCTGGGAGAAGAGCTTCGAGGAGCGTCCGTCGGTCTGGACCAAGTATCTGATCGGTGTGACCCAACTGCGTATCGGCGAGCTGCAGAACTGCATTCGGGGACACGACCCCGAAAGCTGCATATTTCCGCTGGCCGGCGGCGGCATTCATTCCGACGCCGGCGGCGCGGAGCGAGCCATCGCCACGCTCATGCTGACGCTGGACCGGGCGCCGCGTCCGATGCGTCCGCGCGTGCGCTGGTTCGTGAACCTCGCCGCGATGGCTCTGGATCGTCATCCGGGATTGCTCGAATCGCACGTGCTGATCGCGCCGGCGCGGTTCACGTCGGACTACGACATCGGTCGCTTCCCCGACGTCGCGATGAGTCTAGGGATCGCGCCGATGAACCTGGCGGGCGGCACCATTCTCGAGGACTTCGACGGCGACGGGTTCCTGGACATCGTGACGTCCACCTCCGACATCTACGGTCAGCTCCGCTACTACAAGAACGAGGGCGACGGCACGTTCACGGAGCGTACGGAAGAGGCGGGGCTTCTCGGCCAGATCGGCGGCTTGAATCTGGTCCATGCGGACTACGACGGTGACGGAGACCGGGACGTGCTCGTCCTTCGGGGGGGCTGGCAAGGGACGTACGGACGCATTCCGAACTCGCTGCTCCGAAATCGCGGCGACGGGCGGTTCACCGACGTCACGCGGCGGGCCGGCATCGGCGAGAACTCCTACCCGTGTCAGGTGGCGGCGTTCGCGGATTACGATCTGGACGGCGATCTCGATCTCTTCTTCGCGAACGAGACCCCGCCCCCGGAGTCGGGACTGAAATACCCTTGTGAGCTCTTTCGCAACGAGGGAGACGGCACGTTCACCGACGTCGCAGCCGAGGCGGGGGTCGAGAGCTTCAAGCTCGCGAAGGGTGCCGCGTGGGGCGACTTCGACGGAGATCGTGATCCGGATCTCTTTGTATCAAACCAGTACGACATCAACCGCTTCTACCGGAACAACGGAGACGGCACGTTCACGAACATCGCCGACGAGCTCGGGGTGGACGAGCCGCGGCTGAGTTTTCCGACCTGGTTCTGGGACTACGACAACGACGGTCGGCTGGATCTGTTCGTGGCGGGGTACGGCGGCGACGTGAACGAGGTCGCGAAGAACTACCTCCGGCCGGAGGGCAAGTACGCGCTGAACGCGCTGTACCACAATGAAGGCGGTGCATTCCGGGATCTGGCGCGGGAGTCCGGGCTGACGCGTCAGGCGCTGGTGATGGGAGCGAACTTCGGGGATCTCGACAACGACGGCTGGCTCGACTTCTATCTGGGAACCGGCACGCCCGACTTCGATGCGCTCATGCCGAATCTGATGTACCGGAGCGACGGGAAGGGTGGCTTTCAGGACGTCACGACCTCGGGCGGATTCGGAAACCTCCAGAAGGGCCACGGGATCGCCTTCGGAGACGTCGACAACGACGGGGACGAGGACGTGTACCTGCAGAGCGGCGGGATCTACCCGTCTGGCCGAAGACGGACGCGACGCAAACCCTCGAGGGGCTCGAGCTGGACGCCTTCTATCGGGTGGTCGAGTTCGAGAAGAAGCCGGAGCGGCTGGAACGGAAGACGATCGCCCTGAAGCCGGGAAGCTGACTACTCCTCGGTGAGCTCGAAGGCGCCGAGGTCCGGCGCGTCTCCTCGAAAGGAGCCTTCGGGCGCGGAGTAGGTCCACCGCCCCGGCCGCTCGAAGTAAGCGGCTCCGGCGTCCACGCACGGGCTCTCCGTCGTCAGCCGGAGCTCCCGGGTCAGTCGGGGGTCGGCTCGAAACACCGCGTCTTCCAGGTTGCTCCGCTCGTCGTCTTTGCGGTTCTTCCAGAAGAGGACGTGAGAGACCACGGATTGACCGTCCACCTTCTTGAGCGCCGTCCGTCGGGTCGACGAGAACACGTTGTTCAAGACCAGCATGTTGTCGCCGCCGGTGACTCCGTATTCGTTGCCCACGAACGTATTGTGAATGAGCTCGACCCGCTCGGGAATGCTGGCCGCCTGGTAGTTCTCCTTCGTCTCGCCGTTCGCCATGCAGCCCACGGCCGCCATCGCATTGCGCTCGAAGACGTTCCTCTCGATCCGGATCTCGCGATCCGACCGGTCTGGATAGTCGATCAGCTGGATCCCGTCTTCGTCGTTGCGGGAGATGACGTTGCCGCGGATGACGACCGACAGGAGATCTCCCGAATACTCATGCAGGCGGATCTCGATGCCGTCGTCCTCGTTGTTCGTGATGATGTTGTCCTCGATCAGAACGGCGCAGGCGCCGTCGAGGTCGATCCCGTCGTCGCGGTTCCTCTCGAACACGTTGTTCCGGCAGACACCGCCGCCTCCCTCGTAGTCGAGCGCGTCCTTGTTTCTGGTGAAGCGGTTGTTCTCGACGTGGATCCGCGCGTGGCAGGAGATGCCGTCGTCGCCGTTGCGGATCGTGAGCCCGACGATGCGGGTCTCGGGCCCCACGCTCTCGTCGACGAGGACGACGAACGCGGACTTCCCCCGTCGCTCGAGCACCGTCTTCTCGACGTCCGAGGAATCGCCGCTCTCGAGGAAGCGGGATGCGAGCGTGATCGTCTTGTGGCGGATCTCGATCGCTTCGCGGTAGACGCCCGGAGCCACGAGAACGACGTCGCCGTCCCGAGCGGCGTCCACGCCCGCCTGGACGGTGGGTCGGTCCGCCGGGACGTGGATCGTCGCGGCCGGCGCGGGTAGCGCCCCCGGACCGGCCAGGAGCAGGCAGATGAGGCGGAAGAAGAGAGATCGGGCGAGCATGTGGCTCCTCTCGGCAGGGCAGTCCACTCTAGCAGCGGCGCACATTTTTTTCGACTCGGGCCCGCCGGCACCGTATCTTGTACGCAACCTCGAGCCGGCTTCCGGGCCCTTCCTTCCCCGCCCGGATCCACGAACCGAGCGATCCGAACTTCCTGTGAGGGAGACTAGCGTGCACATTCGACTGAAGCGAGTCTACGGGGCGTTCGCCCTGATGCTACTGGGCGCCGCGAGCGCCGGCGCCACGGACTTCGACGAGAACACGGTCTCGGCCGCCCTGGAGCGGGCGGATGCCACCGTTGAGCGGATCATCGCGGTCCCGGCGGGTGATCGCACCTTCGAGAACACGCTCGGCGCTCTCGACGACATGGTCGCCCGGCTCGACCTCGACACGAACATGTTCACGTTCATGGCGTACGTCTCCCCGGATCCGCGGCTTCGCGAGATCGCCGAGCAGGGCGACGAGCGGCTCCGGGAGTGGTTCATCGATGTCAGCCAGAACGAGGAGCTCTACGCGGCCGTGCGGGAGTACGCGGACGCGAAGCCGGAGCTCGAGGGAGAGAGGGCGCGCTACCTGAAGGAGACGCTGCGCGATTACCGCCGAGCCGGAATGGAGCTTCCCAAGGAAGAGCGTGAGAAGCTCGCCGAGATCAAGAAGGAGATCTCTCGCCTCGGTCTCGACTTCGACCGGAACATTCGTGAATACGAACAGCACGTTCCTCTGACGGAGGAGGAGCTCGTCGGCACGAGTGAGGACTTTCGAAACAGCCTCACGAAGTCCGGTGACATGTATCTCGTCGGTCTGTCCTATCCGGAGTTCCTGCCGATCGACGACTACTGCGAGAACGAAACGACGCGGCGGAAGATGTGGCTCGCTTACAAGCGCCGAGGCGGCAAGAAGAACATCGACGTGCTGGAGCAGCTGGTGGCGAAGCGGGCGGAGGCGGCCGAGGTCCTCGGCTATGAGTCGCCAGCGGCTTACGAGGTCGAGGTCCGGATGTCGAAGATGCCGTCGAACGTGCTCGAGTTCTACGAGAAGCTCCGCCCCCTCGTGAGGCAGAAGGCGGAGATGGATTATGCACAGTTCGTCGAGGCCAAGCGCAAGCACACCGGTGACCCGGAGGCTCAGCTTCGGCCCTGGGACTTCAGCTTCTACAAGAACCGGCTTCTCCAGGACGAGTACGCAGTGGACTCGGAGAAGGTGCAGGAGTACTTCCCTCTTCACCTCGTGACCGAGGGCCTCTTCTCGATTACGCAGTCGCTCTACGGGCTCGAGTACGAGGAGATCACGGACCAGGCCCGAGAAGAGGGGTTGCTCTGGCACGAGGACGCGAAGCTCTTCGCGGTGCGCGACAAGGCGTCCGGCGAGACGATCGGCGAGTTCTTCATCGATCTGCATCCGCGCGAGAACAAGTACGGTCACGCGGCCCACTGGGGGTTGAGCCAGAACAAGGTCTGGATGGACGGCAAGCGTACGAAGCCGCAGTCGGCGCTCGTCTGCAACTTCACGAAGCCGACCGCGGACAAGCCGTCACTCCTGACGCACGATGAGGTCGAAACGTACTTTCACGAGTTCGGCCATTGCCTCCACAACCTGCTGAGTGCGGCCGACATGTGGTCGTTTTCGGGAGCCCGGGTCGAGCGTGACTTCGTGGAGGCGCCATCGCAGATGTTCGAGAACTGGATCTGGGACGCCGACGTCCTGAGCACCTTCGCCGCGCACTACGAGACCGGCGAACCTCTGCCGCGCTCGCTTCTGGACGGGATGATCGCGGCCCGGAATCTCGGCTCGGGTTTGTCGGCCGAACGGCAGTTCTTTTACGGGCTGTACGACTTCACGCTGCACTCGGATCAGGAGGGTGATCTCGACACGACCGCGCTCGGCCACGAGCTCTGGGGCGCGCTTGGCTCGGGCGTCGAGCTCTACGAAGCCGTGCCGGAGACGTACTTCCAGTCAGCCTTCGGGCACCTGACCGGATACCAGGCCGGCTACTACGGATACCAGTGGTCGCTCGTGTACGCGTGCGACATGTTCCAGCGGTTCAAGGAGCTCGGCATGCTGGATCCCGAAGCGGGGCAGTTCTATCGGGAGAAGATTCTTTCGCAGGGCGGCAGCCAGGACGGCATGGACCTCGTGAAAGGGTATCTCGGACGGGATCCGGACTACGGTGCGTACCTGAAGCACCTCGGGATCGAAGATGCGGTGGGCGGCGCGACCGGCTCGTCGTCGTCCAGCGGGTACTGATCGGCGGCCGTCTCCCGGCCTCGATCCTCGCGACTCCGAGCTCTACCCTCGGTCCGTGATCGAGGTACCATGGGGCTCGCGCGGAGTGCCGTCGGGCGAGCCCGGTCAGCCCCGCGCGTTTGGGCGCCTCCGGTGGTCGGTGGCGTACCTCGCGGGAGGGTGTCCCGCGAGAACGAGTAGTCGGGTGGGACGGATGATGCGGAAAGATCGCAGGGCCGGACTCCGACGAATCGAAAACTGAAGGAGTAAGGTCCATGCGTACGACCGGAACCGTGAAATGGTTCAGAGACGAGAAGGGCTTCGGATTCATCACGCGTGACGACGGCGACAGCGACGTGTTCGTCCATCACAGCGCGATCCAGATGGACGGGTTCAAGTCGTTGAACGAGGGTCAGAAAGTGGAGTTCGACGTGGTGCAGGGCAACAAGGGACCGGCGGCGGAGAACGTCGTGCCGGTGGCTTAGGCGAGAGTCCCCATCACCTCGAGTGGAACGAGGGGCCGTCCCATCGGGGCGGCCCCTCTCCCGATTTTCGGGCTAGTCCCCCAAGCCGAACACCGGGGTCAAACCGCTCGGCACCGACTCCGGTACGGTGAGCAGGAACGAATCGAGCTCGGTTCCCGGATCCGTCAGCGCCTCCAGGAACGACACGAGGGCTCGGATCTCATCCTCCGTCAGGCCGAGCGGCTCGCGCAAATCCTCTTCGAGCATCTCGTCAGTGACGGCCGCGTGGCGAGGTTGTGCCCCGTCATTGCAGAACCGAATGACCTCGTCCAGCGTGTGGAAGACGCCGTCGTGCATGTAGGGGGGAGTGAGCGCGACGTTGCGGAGCGTCGGGACGCGAAACGCATACCGGTCTTGCGAGTCACCAGTGTGCTCTTCCCGACCGGTGTCATCGCCGGGAATCACGTCCTTACCTTCGCCTTCCTGGGGAATGCCCTTCACGATGAAGTCGAAGTTCGTGAACATCGGACCACTGTGACATCCGGCGCATCGGGCCTTCGTGAAGAAGAGCTCGAGGCCCTCCTTCTGGAGCGCCGTGAGCGCATCGTCCTCCCCGTTCACGTATCTATCGTACGGCGAATTCCGCGTCACGAGCTCGCGCTCATAGGCGGCGATGGCCCTCGTGTAGGTCGAGGAATCGATGGCGCTGCCCCCGGGGGAGGTGAGCTCGGGGAACGCGTTGGCGAAGAGCGCTTCGTACGCCGGGATTTCTTGCAGGCGAGCCAGGACGCTGTCGAGAGCGGCGGCCGCCGCCACGTCCTCCGCGCCCGGATAGGCGTCGCCGCGCATCTCCACGCGCGAGGTGATCGGTTTCGTGGATTGAACCTCGAGGCCCGAGACGCGGCCATCCCAGAACTGGAGGCCGTCGTGGGAAGGCACACCGGATTCGTCGAGATTGAACGCCGTGTTGAAGACCGTCGGCGAGTTGCGGGGCTCGAGCTGAATGGGCAGCTGCGTCACCGCCGAGACCGAAACGACGCGCTCCGGTCCGAGACCCCGGCCGCTCGCGCCGGCGCCGAACTGGCGACGATCGGCGAATGCGAAGTCGGGGTGGTGGCAGGTCCCGCAGGCAACGTCCTTCTCGCCGGCGAGGATCGGGTCGAAGAAGAGAAGCCTCCCGAGCGCGATCCTCTCCTGGCGGGGAGGGTTGTCGGGTGGGTAGGGGATCGGTCCCAGAGTCTCCAGAGCGAAGCGGGTGCGAGGGTCCTCGTCGTCGACGGGGCCCGTGGAATCCGTGCTGTCGCAGCCGGAGACGGACAACGAGATCAAGAGCAGGAAGGCCGGTGCGAGCCTCGCACCGGGACGGGTCGAATGAGACATGCTCATTCCTTCTCGACTGGGGGTTTGTCTGAACCGAGCCGCCTGGCGAGGTGCGGAGCGAGTCAGGAGGGCTCGCCTCCAGGGTCTCGTCGTCGGCCGGCCCATGATATCTGAATACACGACTGAAAAGTCGTAAATCGGGGAGAGCCTCGAGGGCCGGCTGGTTCGC
>JALGZO010000504.1 GCA_025774865.1 bacterium
CATCACGAACCCGAGTCGACCGCCGTCGGTGCGCCGGAAGCGGCTCGGGTATACCCGGGCCAGCGGATGGCCACGTTCCGAGTACGCTCGGAGCACGCGCTCGACATCGGAGCGAAACACGGCCTCCGAGAACGTACGCCCAGGTCCGAGATCCATCTCGGCGAAGATCTCTTCCTGGCTCAGCCGCAGATTGCCGCGGACACCGATCTCGCCGACGACCACGGGCTCGCCCGCGTCGATCGTGAGAGTCACGACGCCTTCTGCCGCGTCGCCGGACACGGCCGCCTGCCACCACCCGGCGGCGACGAGGTGCTCACGAACCTTCGTGGCCGCCCTCACCGGGGCGTCGGCGGGAACGGAGTCCCCGGGCGCCCACGGCAAGAAGGCCGCCATGTCTTCGACGTCGAGGAGCCGGTCGCCCGCGAGCTCCCATCGCGTGAGCAGAAAGTCGAGCGGGGGCGCCGGCGGTGTCTGAGCGGTCCCCGCGGCCGCGCCCACCGTCAGAGCGAGGAGGAAGCCGGTGGGCCCGCTGATTCGCAATCGACGTCTCATCCGCCGGCCCTCCTAGAACAGCGCTCGGACTTCCGCCCGCGCGAGATGCGTGGTCGGGAGTCCTTCGAGGGTGCGACCCGAGTAGGAGATCGCAGCATTGATGTGATCGGACAACGAGAGATCGAGACCACTCCGCCAATCGAGTTGGTTCACCTCTCTCGTTCGGAATCGATTCGCGACGTCGATCCCCTGGATCGAGAGCGGGTGGACCCACGTGAGCTCCGCCCGGACCCGACCGCGACGGAACACCGTGCCACTCGCCGAGGCGCCGAGCGACAGCCCGTCGATCGACGCGTCGTTCTCCCGGTCTCGCTCCCTCACCCAGCCGCCGCGCCCGGAGAGACGCCTCGTCGGTAGGGGCTGCCACACGAGCTCTTCGCGAATTTCGACGAGGCGGACGTCGAACTCGGAGCGGTTGAGCGCGGAATCGGACCTCGAGTCGTCCTGTAGCGTGCCCTGGCTTTCGAGGGTCCACCGGGGGCCGAGCCGGTTGCGCGCCCGCAACACGGTCCGCTCGGAGAGAATCTCGATGCGCTGAGGATCCGCTCGATTGTCCTCGGTGTCGATCCGCTCCCAGCGCCCTGTCAGAGAGAAGGGTCCACCCGAAGGAAAGAGCGTCACCTCCTGGCGGAGGAGGATCTTTCCGAAGATCGTGTCGTCGTCGGACTGGAAGCGCCTCAGGTCGAGAAGATAGATCGGGAGTCGATCCGGCCGCGTCGTCTCCTCTTCGACGCGGACGAACGTCTCGGAGCGGAAGAGCGAGAGCCGGCGCCGCCAGGTGGTTTCCTCGTCCTTCGCTCGCGAACGCCGGCCGCCGAGTCGCAACCGGGCGCTGGCGTTGATCGCGAGCGTGGGCTGTTCCTCGGCTCCCGGTGAGGCGAGAATGTCCGAGAAGAAGCGCGACGTGGTCTGATACACGTACTCACCGCTCAGAAGCCCACCGAGATTCTCGTGGACCAGGTCTCCGCGCGTGAGCTGGGTGTCGCGATCCGTCCCGCGATCCTCTTCGAAATCGAGCTCTCGTCGAATCCAGGAGAAGCGCGCGCGAACGGCGCGCGACGGCGTCGCTTCGGTCACCACCTCGTAGGTCCGACCGACCGAGCGGCGCATCCAGCGCCCATCCTCTACGTCGTCCGTGGTCATGAGCGCCGCCCGCAGGCTCGTGCGCCACGAGCTCCACGGCTCCAGTCCGAGACGCGCCGTGGTCTCCAGCTGGTTCTGACCGGCAAGCGTCGAGTCGGCGCGTGACTCGTCGCGATCCTCCTTCCACACGGACAGGCCGGGGCGGATCCAGCCGACGCGGCCGGTGACCGCGGCTCGTTGCCGCAGCAGATCTCCCACGACGAGGCCCAGGGAGTCCGCCGCGTCCTCGCGGCGCACCTTCTCGATCCGGTAGCTCGCTTCCGGGAGGCGATACCCACTCCACGAGACGTTCCCGGCTCGTCTGTCGCTTCGAAAGAGCCCCGTGCGCTCGAGCACACCGTACGTTCCGTTCACCGCCCATCGGTCCCCCGAATCCAGATGCGCCGAGATCCCGCCCTCTGCCTCGTCAGCCCTCGTGGAGTCGGCGAAATTCCAGACTTCCCCCAGATAGGGGGTGCGGGTCCGCCCGAGCGAAACGAACGAGGCCTCCTCCCCCCGGAACGACGCTTGGGTCCGGAACCGGAGAGGGCTCTCGCGGATCTTCCCCGTTCGTTCCCAGGACAGTTTGGCGAGTCCGGCGGCGGCCTCATTGTCGTCGTCCGACCTCGTCGAGAGCAGATTGCGATCCTCGCGGCTCACCGCCCCGTCCACCTCGAGGACGAGCCCCCCGGTGCGCGCGCGCAGCGCCATGTCGCTCAGCGTCAGCCGCCGGGGTGCCGTGAGGAGAAGACCGGGCTCGTAGTCCCCCGCCCCTGCCCCCACGAATCGAAAGAACCTGAGACCGGTGTCGAGGTCGCGATCCCGCACGTACGAGCCCGAATCCTGTCCCACGAACGAGAACGAAACCTGGCAACGACCCGAGTCCTGGCCCACGTATTCGAAGTACTCCACGCTGTCGGGGCCCGCCGTCGTCATCTTCTCGTAGTCACCGGTGCCGACGGTGTCGGTGCAGACGTCGCCCGGCACCAGGATCGGCTCGTCGCCCGCCTGCGCGAGAAGCTCACGGTTCTCTTCCGAGAGCTCTAGGTTGAGCGGATCCTGGTCGTCGACTTCCGAGGCCACCCCCACGCGCCACTCGAGCCCGCGCCCCTCGGAGGCGAAGGCGCCTTCGCCCAGGTAGAAGTTGCGACGATACGCCTGTTCCGCGACTTCGAAGTCGACGGCGATCTCCGAGTCCTCCGTGACGAGACGGCGATTCGTGAACTCGAGCTCGCCGCGCGAGTAATCGATGACGTAGTCGTGGTTTTCGCCGCGCGTCAGGCGCGCCCCGTTTATCCAGACGCGCTCCGAGCCGGCGACGATCACTCCCCCCGCTCCCGATTCGAATCCGCCGAGCACGTACGGGCCCTGCTTTCCCTCGACACCGAAGAACTCGGCGGTGCGAAACGTCCCACGAGCGGACGCCCCGATCCCCCACGCCTGTCCGGGACCCGCGCGAGCTTTCGCTTCCGCGCCGGACAGGCGTCGCTCGAAGTTCGCGAACGCGGTCCCGTCGCGCATGGCGACGAAATCTCCCAGAGTCGCCGATCCCCGACGAGCGTCGACGCGAATGAGAACCTCGTCGAGCTCCTCGAGTCTTTGGGTGTTGCCTTCCGGCTGCAGCGGGACGTTCTGATCGGAGAGGAGCGCCGTGATCTTCACGTCCTCCCCGACCCGCCCGGTGACGCTCACCCGCAGCGACTGCTCGACGGCGGCGTCCTTGTTACTGCCGACTTCGATGGCGACCGTCTTGGCGCCGCCGATCACGAGCTCCTCGTCCACCGTGCGTGCAATCCGGTCCACCGTGGAGGGCTCCGCCGCCATTCGGACGGAGTCCACGGGGGTGGGCTCGCCTCGCACGAGAGACGTGAACTCACGCGGCAGGTCGAGCGGAACCCAGGCGTACGAGATGACCAGCTTCTCGCCCGCGTGGAGCGGCTCCGCGAGCTGCAGCGTGCCAGCGTCCGGATCGAGGCGGTAGCCGACCTCGGGATCCAGATTGCGCCCGCCCCGTGAGATCGATTCGGAACCGACCAGGACGAAGCGATGCGCGAGCGCGTGAACGACTTCGGATCGCCCATCCTCGGTGCCGGTAAAGACCTCGGTGGTTTCCGGGGCCGCGATCTGCGCGTGCCCGATGCCCGTCAGGCCGAGCCAGACGCCGAGCGCGGAGGCCGCCCACGCGACGCGAGTCATTTCGCCCCGTCGGTCTCGCGAACGATCCAGAAGCGCTCGACGACCTCGCGCTCCTCGTCGACTACATACACGCGCCCGTCCGGCGCCACTGCGACGTCCACGGGAGTACGAAACCGGCCGGGGCCGTCACCGGGGCCGCCGAATTCGAAGAGCAGGGCCCCGGTCGGAGTGAGGACGCGGATGAATGCGCTGCCCGCGTCGGCTACCCAGACGTTGCCGTGCGGATCGACGTCGATCCCGATCGGGGTATCGAGGAAATCCTCGTCCGGCCCGCCCCACGCCGCGATCCAGTTTCCGATCGCGTCGAACACCTGGATCCGGCGGTTCCCGGAGTCGGCGATGTAGACCCTCCCCTTGGGACCGACCGCGACCCCCGACGGATCCCGGAAACGGGAGGGCTCCTGCCCGAGTCCACCGAGTCGGCTGATCAGCGCGCCGGTCGGCGTGAAGATCCAGACGCAGTGGCACAGAGAGTCGGAGACGTACACCCGACCCTCCGGGTCGACGCAGACGCGCGAGGGGAGCACGAGCTCCTCCCCGGCGAGCCCCGCCCCCTCCCGGAACGGAAAGACGGCGCCCTCCGGCGATGAATCTCCGATGTCGAACCACTGGATGCGTTCGTTCCCCGCGTCCACGACGAACAAGGCAAAGCCCTCGCGGGCCGACGCGTCCGTGGGGCTGGACAGCTCGCCTTCGTTCCAGCCGTAGCCGCCGAACTCGAACACGAACCGGCCGTTCGGGTCGAAGTGGACGACCCGGTGGTTGCCGGTGTCGACGACGAAGACGCTTCCGAAGAGATCGGTCGTGACGCCGCCAGGGCGGCGGAATCCCGGATCATCGGTCGTCGAGAGGAGAGAGGCCTCGAACCGGGCGACCATCCGGACGGTCTCATCGCCTTCCGGCGGGGCGGCGAAACCCGGTCCCGCCACCACAAGAGCCAACGCGGTCGACGTGTGAACGAAAGAGGCGCGGTTCACGGCAGGGCGACCTCCGCCGGGGGAAGCTGGGCCGCGGGCGTCAGTATCGCTTCGTGAGGACCGGTCCGATCGCGAGACCGTCGATCGTCTCCCGCGCGCCGATGCGAAAATCGAGTCGGGCCCTCTGTTCATCCAACGCGCGGTTTTGCCGGCGTGTCAAGGTCATGACGTGCACGACGGAAACGAGCCGGTTGACGAGAGCGGCACCCGCCACCAACCGCGAGTTGCGGTAGGACTTCTCGAATCGAGATCGAAGTACCCGGTAGTCGGTGCGGACCTCGTCGTCGGCCCACTCCCAGAACCGGCTCTCGTCGTATTTCTTGTTCTCTTCGAAGAAGCGGGCCTGGGCGTCCGGATCGTCCGGAAAGCGGAGCCGGGCGTCCCGGCGAACGATCTCGTGCCACTCGTCGAGTGAGAGCCATTGGCCGATGTGCTCGTAGTAGTCCGCGTCTCCTTGCGTGCTCGCTTGACCGTGAGTCCGCGCGAACTCGATCGCGCGATCCTGCCTCAGGTTTCCCTCGATTCGGTAGTACGCGAACGCCGTCCAGATCACCGCCTCGGCCACGAAGAAGATCTTCGCTCGATCCCCGCGACCGATGTACTGCTCGCCGAGGCCCGGCAGGATCGCGGACGCGGTCATGGCGAGCGCGACCGACTTCTTGTCGTCGGACTCCGCCGTCGGCCACCGATCGACCCAGTCCCAGTCGTCCGTCGCCCAGTCCGGATCGACGTCGGAGAAGGAAGTGAACGCGAACGCGTCTCGGGCCGCGAGCGTCAGTGGCGTCGGCGCCGCGCCGGGGCTCGCCGCTGCGGTTCCGGCTCCCAGGAGCCAGATCGTCGTGGCGAGCCATCGCTTCATCGGATCACCGCGAATCTCTCGAGACGTGTCTCCACGACGTCTCCGGACCGGGCTCGAACGTTACAGATGTAGACTCCGCTCACGAGACGGTCGCCCGGGATCGTGACGATGTTCTGGGTGTTCGGATGCACCGATCCCCGCCGCGAGTCGACCGCTTCGCCGGCGAGGTTGTACATCGTGATGTGTACCTCCGCCGCGGCAGCCAGCTCGGTTCCGAGCGTGTATCTCACGGTGAGCTCGCCGTCCCCTGCGAAGAGGGGATTCGGATACACGTGGACCGGTCCGTTCAGAATCTTGCCCTCTGTCGAGACCAGATTCGGTAGGGCCGCGTCCGCGTACGAGCGGTGGGGCCGCGGCCCCCCGCCGAACATGCTCCAGACCGGATTCCGGTCCGAGGCCAGGCCGGCGAGAATCCGCGAGTACACGTGCCCGTCCGCCGAGTGTACGTACAACTCGAGGCGTCCATCCCCGTTGGCGTCCAGGATGGCCGGCGTCGAGCGCACCTGTCCGCCCGTGACGATCGGGAAGCCGTCGACCTCTTTGCCGTCGGGGGCGATGGCGCGCACGGTGAAGTCCATCAGACCCACGACGATGTCGAGCCGGCCGTCGCCGTCGACGTCCGCGATCGCCGGGCCGGGGACATCCCCACCGAACGAGGTCGGAAAGTCCGCGAACTCGGGCGAGGCCGGGAAGCCCGGGATCTCCGTGCCGTTGTAGTTGAGCGCGTGGACGGATCTCGCCTCGGACATGAAGGCGATCTCGAGCAGACCGTCCTGGTCGAGATCGCCGAACGCGGCCGGGCCGTGGATCGGAGGATCGACGGACTGCGGCCAGCCGGGCTGCACGCGCCCCTGGGAATCGACGACGGCGAGCCATCCTCCCTCGGTGGCGAGGAACGACTCCAGAGTGTTCGCGCGGGGATCACGGTCGAGATCAGCCAGACTCACCCACACTCGTTCTCCCTCGTGCTCTTCGGGAAGCTCGAAGGAACGGGTGACGGGGCGCCGGCCGTCGGCTCCGAAGATCTGGAAGTGGACGCGACCGTCCTGGACGTACGAGATGACACCGTTGAAGCGAGAGTCCCCGTCCGTGTCGCCGATCGCCATCGTGGAG
>JALGZO010000505.1 GCA_025774865.1 bacterium
ATCTCCGCGAGCACCGGCACCGCCCACCGGTGGTGGAAGAGATCGGCGAGCTCGGTACCGTCCGCGGGCATCGTGCCCCCTTGACATGAAAGTATATCTACTATAAAAATATACTCTGCGGCCGGCGATCACGCCAGCCCGCGTTTCCGACAGGAGGACAGCAGTGACTACGAACGTTCAGACGAAGGAGAATGCGGTGGGAACCGATCTGGGATTCGACGGGGGACTGACCTGCGCCTACGGCGTGAGCGATCTCGAGCGCTCGATCGCGTGGTACTGCGACGTACTCGGCTTCGAGGTGACGTACAAGCTCGACGACATGGCCTGGTGCGAGCTCAAATCCCCGGTCGATCGCGTTCAGGTGGGGTTGTCGCAGGTGGAGGAGCTGAAGGTCGAAGGCGGCTGCACGATGACCTACGGCGTCAAGGACATCGACAGGGCCCGGGCCGCGCTCGAGAAGCAGAGTGTTCGCTTCGACGGCGACACCGTGACGATCCCGGAGATGGTGAAGCTCGCGACGTTCTACGATCCGGACGGCAACAAGCTCATGCTCTACCAGGACCTTCAGAAAGCCTAGGCGCCACCGGTTCCGGCCGCCGGACGGCGGTACGCTCTCAACGGCCGTCTCCCGGCTCCTCGGTGCCGGGAGCGGGCCGGCGCCGGACGCCCGGCGTGGGTTCCAACTTTCCCTTGAACGACTGGACCTTTCGGACGACCCTCCGCCGTTGGTTGCATCTGTTGGCGTCGCGCCCGCGCAGCGCGTCCCCGGCGGGTTCCCTGACCACCGGAGCTCGCGATCTCCTCGAGGAGAAGACCCCGATGTCCAAGTGCAGGTGGTTGGCAATTCCGAGTGTTCTGGCCCTGAGCATCGCCTCCGGCTGCGGCGGTGGAGGTGACGAGTCCGAGAGTCACACCGCTCCTGCCGCAAGTGATGCCGGCTCCGGCGCCGGCTTCGGCACCGCCAGCATCACCGGCAAGGTCACGTTCGATGGAGCCGCCCCCGAGGCCAAGTCGATCAGAATGAACGCCGACCCCGTCTGCTCCCTCAAGCACCCGGACGGCCGGGAGGACTACGATTACGTCGTGGGCGCCGACGGCGGCCTCAAGTGGACCTTCGTGTACGTCAAGGAAGGGGTGGCCGGAAGCTACGAACCGAGCGGCGAGGTCGTTCTGGACCAGAAGGGTTGCACCTTTGAGCCGCACGTCTTCGGCATCATGGCCGGACAGGATCTCAAGATCCTCAACAGCGACGAGACGCTTCACAACGTCCATGCGCTCTCGAACGAGTCGCGCCAGTTCAACCTCGCGATGCCCCGGATGGGGATGGAACTCAAGCAGAAGTTCCGCAACCCCGAGGTCATGGTGCGGATCAAGTGCGACGTGCATCCCTGGATGGAGTGCTGGGCCGGCGTGCTCTCACACCCCTTCCACAGCGTCACCAGCGAAGACGGCAGCTTCAAGATCGACCGCCTCCCGGCCGGCACCTACACGATCGAGGCCTGGCACGAGAACGGTGGGACCCAAACTCAGACCGTCACCGTGGGTGACGGAGAGTCCCAAGAGATCACGTTCTCCTTCAAGTCATCGGTGTAAGGCGCTGACCGCGTGGCGCACCGCAGCCACCTCAAGGGGCTTGGATGTTCGGCGAGGAGCGTATAGCGGGGCGAAGGCGGACCCGAAGACGTGGTCCCCGCCGGGCCTCTCACCCGCGAAACCGCTACGGCTGCCGTAGCGGAGGCTCGGGCCCCGGCTCGGCGCGCCGGAGCCGACGCAACAGAAGCGCTTCCGCGCCCAGCCCGAGGAAGATGGCGACCAGCGGCCATGCGAACACGGTGCGCGGCGTCTCGGGCTCGAGCAGCAAGTAGTACCAGGCAGTGACGGCCTTGCGGTTGCCTTGTTCCTCGTTGGCGCCATCCCACACGTTGAACGCGATTGGCAGGAATGCTCCCGGCTCGAATTGCACGTCCTGCTCGTGATCCGTCGTCATCGCGCGACGGAAGATCACCTGGTAGCGACCGTCGTCGTAGGCGCCCTGCGCGTTGACGCCCGACTCCTTCCGCTCGACCTCATTGGCTCCGTGAGCAAGCAGGTTGTCGGCCGTGTTCATGAGGGCGCTCCACCGCCAGTAGTCCACGGGGTGACGATCATCGCCCATGAGAAAGTAGGGCTTCTCGCCGCCCTCGGCCGGTCGTGCCGGAAACTGGATCGCGGCTGCGTCCGAGGGCAGTCCGTCGCCGCCGGCGTTCTCCGTGCGGTCGTCCCAGATGAGCTGGACCGCGACCTCCTCGCCGTCGTAGAGCGCCTTCGCCGACACGTCCAGATTGACGAGCGTGAAGAGCCGTGGCTTCTGGATGATCTGCGGGGACAGCTTGAAATCGACCATGGGAGCCTCCGCCCACTCCGGCGCGGCCGGATCGGCGGGAATCGCGTCGACTCGGACGCCACGGACGACGATGTCGCGAACGGGCTCTCGGCCGACGCTGATCACATAGTTCGTGAGGTGCCACGCGTCCTCAGACGAGACCGACGGCGCGTACGACGGCATCGGCGTGCCGTTCAGCCCCGTCACGAACGTCCGGTACACGTCGCCCGGGGCACGGCCGCCCCGGAACGTCCAGGGCTGCATCATGTCGACGGGCCAGGTCCGCTCGTTCCATTCATCCTTGAGCTCGGCGGCGGACGGGCCGTTCCCACGTCCCTGCTCACCGTGGCACTTCGCGCACTGCATTTCCCCGTACACCTGGCGACCGCGCTCGACGCTCTCCTCGCTCGTGGGGATCGGCTCTCCGATCACCAGCTGTTCCTCGGGAGGGAAATGTTCGAAGTCCTCCGAGAACGTCTTGATGTAATGAACGACCTGCCAGATCTGATCCTCGGAGAGAAGCCCCTCCCACGCGGGCATCGACGTTCCCGGCAGACCGAGCCGGACGGCTTCGTAAAGGTCATGATCGGTCGGGAGCTCACCTCCGAACGTGTGGCGAATCTTGTACGAGCCGGCGATGAAGTCGCGGGGTTTGGGATAGACACGGTCGGCCATCGTGCCCTTGCCGTCTCCCGTGTCGCCGTGGCACTGCGCGCACGACTCCTGGTACACGCTCTTGCCGGCCTCGATCTGCTCGGGCGTCGCCGTCACGAACTCGACACCGCCGAGCTCATAGCCGAGCTCGTTGACCTCGGCCGCCGCCGACACCGCCAGAAGCGAGAAGGGTCCGGCGACGAGCGCGAACCGGAGCGAGGACATCAGTGCCCCCCTCCGCCGCCGTGCTCCCCCCAAGTGCGCGGCTCCGATCCCGACGCCTCGTAGATGTAGAGGATGACCTGCCAGATCTCTTCCTCGGTCAGGAAGTCCTGCCAGGCGGGCATCGCCGAGTTCCAGGGGGTGGCGCCCCTCGGCAGGCCCCGTCCGCCCGTCGCCACGCGCCAGAACACGTACGACTCTTCGAGCTGCGAGAGCGTCCCGCTATCGCGGAAGTTCGTGGGCAGCGGATTGAAAGCCTCCGCGAAGTGGCCCTTCCCCGTCAGGTGATCGCCGTGGCAGAACATGCAGTTCTCGAAGTAGACCCGCTTCCCGGCCTCGAGGTTGTCTGCGAAGTGCGCCTCCGCTTCGTGCTCCCTCAGGGGGTTCTGGGTCTTCAACACGTCGAAGTCCCGTCCCTGGAACTTGAACGTGCTCGGCGGCTCGGGATGGATCGTCCGGCCTTCGAACGGAGGTTCGAGCGTCGGGCGCACCTTCTCGAACGTGGCCCAGCCCACGAGCAGCGGCACGCAGGCGAGCACGATCAGTCTCGGCACCGCGAGTCGATCCTCGGTGAGGAGGGCCAGGATCGGCGCCTGCACGGCTCGGAAGCGACTTTCGTCGGCCATGAGGTAGACGAGAATCGACACACCCGCGATCGCCATGTAGAGCGTCATCACGGAACCGGGGATCGGCGGCTGCACCAGTCGGAGCAGACCCCAGACGATCCCCCACCCGAGCAAGGCCAGCGGAAGTGTCAGCTTCTGCATGACTCGTCAGCGCCTCTCGATCCACTCGATGGCCCACCACGCGCCTGCGTTGAAGACGAAGATGATCGAGATCAACTGGAGCATCGGGTGACCGGATGCGCGTCGGATTCGTTCCCAGAACGTTCGCCCCGCCCCCGTCCCGCCGAGCCGCACGACGTATCGAACGAGCTGATCGACTTCCTGGGGCTTGAGATCCTCGGCGAACGTCGTGGGCATGAGACCGGCGGCGTAGCCTTCTGAAATGACCGCGTTGGGGTCGAGAATCGACTGGCGGATCTCCTCCTCGGAAAGCCGCTGGGCGACCTGCGTCAGCGGAGGTCCGACCTGGCGTGCGTCGCCGTGAACGTCGTGACAGGTGACGCACCCGTGCAGGTTCAGGTACGCGACTTCCGGCGATGTTCCCCCCACCGCGGTCGCTGCCTTCGCGGCCGCGAGCTCCACATCCTCTTGGGTCACCTCGACCGTGACCTCGCCGCCCAACGACTGCAAGAACGCGATGACCGCCTTCAACTCCGTGGCACTCATGTCCGCCGGCGGCAGATTGGCCGCGGGCATGATCGGCGGATACTCGTTGACCACGAACGCGGCCGGCTGCAGGAGTGCCTCGGTGAGGTACGCCTCCGCGGTCACGTCGGGAATCCGCGTGGCCGCGCGCCCACCCACGCCCCGCAGGTCCGGCCCACGTTCGTTGCCCGTCTCCGTGATCTTGTGACAGATGAGGCACCCGCCCTTGTTCTTCACGAGCTCCTCCCCCATCGAGACGAGCTCGGCCGGCTCGTTCTCGGGAGTGATCTCGAGCTCCGCCGGCGGATGCTGCTCCGACTGCGTCACCGTCTGCCCTATGTACATGTAGAACAAATCGATCGCGAGCACGAAGAGCAGGATCCGAAGGAAGACCTTCTTCATCAGACCGCCTTCTCCTTGCGCTCGGAGCGCAGTGCGAGGCCGAAGACGGCGGCGATCATCAGGAAGAACGCGAGGACGATGAGGGATACGGTCATCGTCGCGCTCCCGTGGGTCGGGATGAACGCCTCGGGGCTCTGGTCCCGCATCACACCGTAGACGTGCCAGTACTGCCGGATGCCCGACCGGATGTAACCCATCAATCCCATCAACCACGTGAAGGTGACCGCGAGGAAGAAGAGAACGTACTGGGACCGCGGCGGCATCTTCCCCCACTGGATCTCGCCGAGGGACCTCGCACCCTTGTAGATCGGAACCTCGAGCACGAGGAAGATCACGATGAAGGAGAGTACGGCGAGCACTTGATACACGGAGAATTCGATCCGGATCGCCGCGGGCACGAAATACCCGTAGACTCCGTAACCGATCACGATGCCGGACGTTCCGAGAAGAAGCAGCGCCTGGACTGCCTTTCCGATCTTCGCCCATGGCACGACCGCTTCCTTGTTGCCGCGCCGGTAGAGCATGAAGTTCAGAAACGTGAACAGGATCATCATGTTCACGGCCGTGTTCTTCGCGGACATGACGCCGAGCACGCCTAGCCGGGGGTGGTGGGCGCCTCCCATCTCGCGCATCTCCGACACCGTCGCCAGGATGCTGTGGGGCGTGGCCCAGATCGCGAATCCCGTGGCGATCACCGTGAGTACGATCGCCTGGGAGAACCGGTAGCGCTCCGCGCCCGGGATGCGTCCCATGGCCAGCCAGAGATACAGATTGAATCCCAGGAAGAGCGACCCGATGAGGATCGCCTGAATGATCCAGAGCTGCGCGAACGACCCGCCCATCATCGAGACACCCATCTGCTGGCTGTACGCGTAGATCTCGGTGCCGAAGTAGTAGCCGGCGAACGGCAGCGGAATGAACGCGGCGACGGCGATGAAGCTTCCGATGTACCCCATCCAGTCGAACTGCGCGCGCTCCTCGTCCGTTTCCGCGCATAGAAACCGGAACGCCGCGTAGGCGCCCACGACGGCCCCGCCAAAACAGATGTTCGCGATGAAGCGGTGAATGAAGAGTGGAATCACCGCGAAGCTCGTCCACGCGTTCCAGCGGTCGAGCACGGTGATCCCGAGATCACGCCCCTCGACCCCGCCCGGCGTCATCGTGTAGCCGACCCAGGAGCTCGTCACGAACAGGATCACGATCCCCACAACGTTGACCATGAAGCCGATGAAGAGGTGCCACCCCTTCCTCTCGCGGAGAGCCTCCCAGCTGTACCAGTACAGGTAGGCGAAGAACACCTCCAACAGGATCATCGCCACGTAGAAGAACCAGGTGGGCTCGAACACCGTCATCAGGTGCGCGACGAGTCGCGGGTAGAGCGCGAAGAGCGCGACGAGGAGAACGCCGCCCAGAACCGCCGTGAGCGTGTAGCTCACCGCCAGCAGCCGCGTGAACTCCTTCGCCAGGTCATCGAAGCGCCGGCTCTTCTTCACGACGCCGATGGTCTCCGTGATGATGACGAAGATCGGGACGCCGAGGACGAAGGCGGCGAACATGAGATGCCACTGGGCGATCACCCACACGAACACCCGGCTCCCGATGACCGGGAAAGCCCGGTAGTCGGCCGGACCCAGCAGGTGATTGAAACCCTGGATCAGGAAGTACGTGGCCACCAGAATCACCGAGACCTTGGCCAGGCCCTTCCGGACGCCGCTGAGGGCCGCTATCGTACCTTCGAGCGTCGCCACCCTTTCCCCCTATTGCGCGGACTCGGCGGCGCCTTCGGCTCCGTGATCTTGTTCAGGCGCGCCGCCGGGCTGCTCGGCAACGACCGCGGCGACCGGCGGGCGGGACGCGCGCCCGGGCGGGAACCCGCCGGAGGACGCCGCGTACCCGAAGATCACTCGCGTACCGTGACGCGTCGCGTCGGAGGCCGTAGGCAAATCCGAGGATCAATCCGAACACGACGTGCCCGATGAAACTCGGGAACATCTCGAGCGCGTTGTCCAACGACCAGCGACTTCCCACCGCGTCGCCC
>JALGZO010000506.1 GCA_025774865.1 bacterium
CTCGACATGACGCCGGCGGGATTCCACGCGATGATCCTCTCGACCCGCCGCACGATGTTCATCGATCCGGTCCAGCTCGGAGATCCGCGCCAGTACGTGAGCCACTTCAAGCGCACGCGGACCCAAGCGAATCCTGATTCTCAGAACGCCTTCACGTGCGAGGTCGAGGCCGACCCCGTGATCGTCGAAGAGATCCGCCGGCCCGTCGCCCAGGGGGCCGGGAGATCTACGGGCACGGAACTCAGGACCTACCGGACCGCGATCGCGGCCACAGGGAATACACCATCTTCCACGGTGGCACCGTCGCGGACGGCATCGCGGCGATCACTACGTCACTGAACCGCGTCACGGGCATCTACGAGCGAGAGATGTCCATCCGGATGGAGCTGATTCCCAACAACCACCTCATCGTGTACCCGAATCCTGCGACCGATCCCTACACGAACGGGAACGGCTTCACGATGCTCAGCCAGAACCAGTCGAACCTCGACTCCGTGATCGGAAACGCGAACTACGACATCGGCCACGTCTTCAGCACTGGTGGTGGTGGTGTCGCCGGTCTCGGGGTCGTTTGCCGGGCCGGGCAGAAAGCGCGCGGCGTGACGGGGCTGAACGCCCCGGTCGGCGACATCTTCGACGTCGACTTCGTTTCGCACGAAATGGGCCACCAGTACGGCGGCAGCCACACCTTCAACGGGGACGCCGGGAGCTGCGCGGGGAACCGCTCGAGCTCCTCCGCCTACGAGCCGGGCTCCGCCTCGACGATCATGGGATATGCCGGCATCTGCGGTTCGCAGAACATCCAGAGCACCAGCGACGACTACTTCCACGTCCGGAGCTTCGTCCAGATCA
Source organism: bacterium (assembly GCA_025774865.1). GTDB lineage: Bacteria > ARS69 > ARS69 > ARS69 > ARS69 > JALGZO01. The sequence continues at coordinate 853 of JALGZO010000506.1, forward strand.
CGGCGTACACACAGAGCGGTTCCGGAAGCACCTGCCCGGTGGTGACCGCCACCGGGAACGACGCGCCCCTACCGGTCGCCGGCAATGTGGGCCTGACGATCCCGATCGACACTCCGTTCATCCTGGAGGGCTCGGCGACGGATCCCAACGGCGACACGATGACCTACTGCTGGGAGCAGTACGATCTCGGTCCGGCCGGACACCCTGATTTTCCGGTCGGGAACGCCCCGATCTTCCGCTCATTCGACCCGAAGAACCAGCCGGCCCGGATGTTCCCGAAGCCGCCCGACGTCCGGAACAACGTGCACACGATCGGCGAGCTCCTTCCGACCTATCAACGCACGCTGCACTTCCGGTTCACGGTGCGGGACCTGTTCGGTGGAGTCGATTTCGACTTCACGGCGGTCGACGTCGAGGAAACGGCCGGACCGTTTCTGGTCACGTCGGTGGGGGCGACGCCCTGGAACGCGAACGCGACGCGGACCATCACGTGGGATGTTTCCGGTACGGACGCGGCTCCCGTGTCGTGCTCCAGCGTGAACATCCTGCTCTCTACAGACGGAGGCAGATCCTTCCCCATCGTTATCGCGACCGGGGTGCCGAACGACGGAAGCGAGGTCATTCTCGTTCCGGTCGCCGACACCGACGAGGGCCGCGTGAAGGTGGAGGCAGCGGACAACGTCTTCTTCGATTTGAACGACACCAACTTCACGATCACCAACGATGCCACCGACGTCGATGACGCGGCGGCCGTGGCCTCCACCCTGAAGCTCGAGGTCCGGCCGAACCCGTTCACGAACCGGACCCGGGTCGTGTACTCGCTGACGCGGCGGAGCCCCGTCGTCGTCAGCGTCTTCGACACGGCCGGGCGACGGGTCGGCACGCTCTTCCGCGGAGTCCAGGAAGCCGGCTCGCAAGTTGCCGAGTGGGACGGCCGCGACCAGACAGGCGCGCAGGTCGCATCCGGCGTCTACTTCGTGCGAATGCAGTCGCAGAACGAGGTGCACATGGCCCGGGTGGTTCACCTGGAGTAGTCCGCCTCGCCGTCGAGACCGGCGGCACCCACCCATCGCGAGAGCTTCTTCGCGACGGATTCTCGCGATGCGTGACATCTATTCACGAAATTGAAGCTGATAGACATACATTCCTGCTCTACGGCTATTTCGGCCGCCCCGATTTGCGCTCGCGGGTGACCAGCCCGTAAAGTCGCCCGGTTCCCATCCTGCGCATTGCCTCCGTGCCGGCAGGTGCGACTCTTCCCGACCGATAATGGGCATCCGCGCGCATGAGACGATCATCGGTACTCGGCCTTCTGCTGTTCGTCACCTCCGTCTCACCGGCCCTCGGTCAAACGCCGCCGAACTACCGGGTCGCGTTCATCGGCGACTCGAACTACGGACAGGACTTTCAGAACGTCCTCGACATGATGGCGCGGGAAGGCGTGGATGCGGTCGTCCACGCAGGTGACCTCGCGTATTCGGCGGGAGGGGTCAGTGGATTCAGAACCCGGATCGAGGACACCCTCGGTCCGAACTTCCCGTACTTCGCCTCCGTGGGAAACCACGACAAGGACCACTGGGCCAGCTACCAGGCGTTTCTCGAGCCATGGGCCACCGCCAATGGCATCGTGTGGGATGGTGACTTCGGAATCCAATCCTCCCACGAGTTTCAGGGTATTCATTTCGTTCTGGTCGCGCCGGGAGATTTCGGGGGCGAGCACGCCACGTATGTCCGTGACCGGCATGCGGCCAGCGACGCCACCTGGAAGATCAGCGTCTGGCATCGCAACATGGAGATCTACCAGCTCGGTACCAAGGGGAACGACACGGGCTGGGGTGTCTACGAAGAGTCCCGGCGAGCGGGCGCCATCGTCGCGACCGCACACGAGCACTCCTACGGGCGCACCTTTGAACTCTCCAACGTCGAAAGCGCGGTCGTGTCGCACTTCGACGACGGCCAACTGAACCCGATCGCCCTGATATCGGATGACCTCGGGACGCCGACCATCGACGAAGGGCGGAGTTTCGTCTTCGTCTCCGGCTTGGGAGGCCAGAGCGTTCGGAACCAGGACCGCTGCACCGAGGGCTGGGGACCCGGCGCCGCCAGCCCTTGCGACGTTTGGGGTGCCGTCTACACGGATGATCAAGGCGCCACTTTCGGCGCTCTGATCGGTGAGTTCAACCACGGCGGCGACGCGACCCTGGCGCACTTCTACTTCATGAACGTGAATGATCAGATCATCGATGACTTCTACGTTCGGTCCAATCACATCCCGGCGGCTCCGCCCGACGCCCCGAGCGATCTCCTGGCCACGGCCGCCTCCAGCAACCGAATCGATCTCGGCTGGATGGACAACTCCGACAACGAGGGCGGATTCCGAATCGAACAATCCACCGACGGCGGCGGCCCGTTCAGCGTAATCGCTCAAGTCGGGGGCAACGTGACGAGTTATTCGGATGCGGGCCTCCTCCCCTCGACGGAGTATTGCTACCGCGTGCGCGCCTTCAACGGGGCCGGCCCCTCCGACTATACGAACACCGACTGCGCCACCACGCCCGCGCCCACCCCGCCCGCCGACCCGACGGACCTGGTCGCCATGGCCGTGGGCAGCACCCAGATCGATTTGAGCTGGATGGATCAGGCCGATGACGAAGATGGATTCACGATCGAGCGTTCGACCGACGGCGGCAGCACGTTCACCGAGATCGCCACGGTCGGCCTCGACGTCACGAGCTACTCGGACCTGGACCTGGCGCCCTTGACCGAATACTGCTACCGCGTGCGTGCCTTCAATCTCGCGGGGAACTCCGGCTACTCGAATACCGATTGCGCGACGACGCTGGACGTCCCGATGGATCCGCCTCAGTTCGAGGAAGTCGTGACCGGCGGGGCTTCCGGTACCTTGGTCTCGACTTCCGAAGGCGTGACCGCCGTCGACGGCGACCTGTACCTGGCCGCGATCTCCGCGAAGGAGCACGAGTCGGTCGTTTCCGTGACGGGGCTCGGTCTGACGTGGACCCTGGTCGAGGAGCAGTGCAGTGGGCGCAACCAGACCGGCGTGTCGGTCTGGAGCGCGCAGGGCACACCCACTGGAAGCGGGGTGGTCTCAGCGACCCTTGCCGCCTCCGCCGGCAACATCGTGATCGCGGTGTCCCGCTACTCGGGGGTTGACCCCTTCGATCCGGTGAGCAACGTCGTTTCCGGGAATACCAACGGGGTAGCGGGTGCCTGCTCCGGAGGTTCGGACAACAGCTCCTATTCTCTCGACATCACGACCGCGCTGGACAACACCTTGGTCTACTCCGCCGCGGCCCGTCGGAACCAGACCCACACTCCCGGCGCCGGATACACGGAACGAGCTGAAGTCCAGCATGGCAGCGGCGGCAATGCTGCCGGTCAGGCGGTGCAGGACCGCGCGTTTCCGACCGCTTCGACGGTGGCCGTCGAGGGCTCGCTCAGCAGCAGTGTGGACTGGGCGGTTGTCGCCGTCTCGATCCGTCCCACCTCCTTCGCCCCGAGCGGTCTCGCGGACTCTTCACCGACCGAGCCGACGACCTTCGCCCTCAGGCAGAGCTTCCCGAATCCGTTCGGCTCCTCCACGACCATCACCTACGAATTGTCAAAGGCGGATCTGGTCAAACTCACGGTCTTCAATGTGCACGGTGAGCGATTGGCGGTTCTCGTCGACGGGCATCAGCCGGCCGGCGCGTACCAAACGCGCTGGCCGGCCGTCTCGGCCGGCGGCAGCTCTCTCCCGAGCGGTGTCTACTTCGCACGACTGCAGGTCGGTGGAAGGGCAAAGACCATCAAGATGATGCTCATCCAGTGATATGGAACGACGCCGTCCGGGCGGCAGACTGGCACTCTCCTCGGATCGCCCCGGCGTCCGCGACCGTGCGCAATGACGAAGATCAGGTTTTTTCATGATCCTGATCATGGCCCCCGTCTCTACCACACGTTGTGCTGGCTCGAAGCAGGGGACATACCGCTGTTTGCCACTCGTAGACCCGGTCGAGACGGAGGGCGACATGCGAACCGGTTGGCTATGCCTCGGACTGACCATTCTCTGGGCATCCACCAGTCAGGCTCAAACCGATCCCATCGTGGAAGACATCGTGGCCGCCGTATCCCAGACCCGCTTGACGAGCCACGTGCAGACGCTTCAGGACTTCGACACACGCTACACCTACGCCCAGGGCAACACGGATGCGGGCGATTGGCTCGTCGGCTTCTTCACAGGCCTCGGCATCGAGGTCGAACGCCACGAGTTCACGTACGGCACCCACACCGAGGAGAACATCATCGCCCGGATTTCCGGAACGACCCATCCGGACGAGATCATCGTGATCTCCGGCCATTTCGACTCCACGTCGGAGCAGCCGTACGCTCTCGCCCCGGGGGCGGACGACGATGCCAGTGCCATCGCGGCGGTGCTGGAAGCCGCCCTGATCTTCAAGGACCATCGATTCGAGCGAACGGTGGAATTCATTTGCTACAACGCCGAGGAGCAAGGTCGGCGAGGAAGCATCGCGATCGCCGCGGATTATCAAGCGGCCGGAAAGAACCTGGTCGCCGTCGTGAACAGCGACATGATCGGCTACTGGCCCACCGGGTGGGGTCGTGACCTGGACGTGGCCTACGAGCCGGTCTCCGAGTGGCTCGCCGATCTCGTCATCGACGTCAACTCGCGATACGTCGGCGTCCCCATCGCGAAGCATCTGAGCGGCGCCTGCCGCGACGATCACTGGTCGTTCACGAGTCGCGGAATCTCGGCCATCACGAACATGGACTGCTGGGATGCGCACAACGGCGGTCCCGAAAGCACACCCTACTACCACAGAAGCACGGACACCATCAGCACGCTGAACCTCGCCTGCATGACGCAGGTCGTACAAGTCAACGTCGCGGTGGTCGCCGAGCTGGCCCGCCCTCTAAACCCCGTGGGCGTCACCGACCAGTGGACGACCGTCTCCGACCGCGCGAACCGGCTTTCCCTGCAGATCCGCCCCAACCCATTCGGACCGAGTACGATGATCGCCTATCGTGTACCGACCACCGGAATCGTGTCTCTCCGAGTCTATGATGCGGCGGGGCGACTCGTCAGAACCGTTGCGACCGGCGAGCAGGAAGAAGGGGATCAATCGCGTATTTGGCGCGGGAACGATGACGTCGGACGGCCCGCGACCCCGGGCGTCTACTTCGTGCGGCTACGGGTGGGGGCTGAAAGGCAGACGAAACGCGTGGTGTTGATCCGCTAAATGCGGCGGCGGCGGTGGGTCGGGCCACGGCGGCGTGTGCTCGGCCCGCGGCGGTCGAAGTGACGACCCGTCACTTCACCAGCAATACCTTCTTCGTGTCCAGCGTCTCCCCCGCTCTCAGCCGATAGAAGTACACGCCGCTCGGGAGACCCCTCCCTTCGAACTGCTTCTGATACGACCCCGCCGTGTGCACGTTCTCCACGAGCGTCGCCACTTCTCGCCCGAGCGCGTCATAGACTTTGAGCGTCACGAAGGCGTCTCGCGGAACTTCGTACCGGACTGTGGTACTCCGATCGAAGGGGTTCGGATGACTCTGCAAGAGCGCCACGGGGCGTGACATCGTCTCAGCCTCGATCCCCGTTGCGACCGACCTGCGACCGAAATAGACGTCTTGCTCGCCATTGAACGTGGACGCCCACGCCAGCATGAAACCCGTGTCGTCGGAAACCATGTCGAAGTAGTCGCCCATCTTGTTCTGCTGCGGCCAACCCACATGTGGGTCGAAGGAGTCCGACAGCCGTTCGTTCGCGGACCAGGAGAGACCGGAGTCCGTCGAGAAAGAGTAGTAGAGCGCCGAGTCGAAACCGCCGGGATCGTCGCGCGTATCGAGCCAGATCGCATCGATGCGCCCCGAGGGGCTGACGGACATCGTGCCGAACCACTGGTAGGCGTT
>JALGZO010000507.1 GCA_025774865.1 bacterium
GACTCGCGGATTCTCCAGCACGAGATCGACCACCTCGACGGGGTTCTCTTCATCGACCGGGTGGGGCCGATGAAGCGGGCCCTCCTGAAGAAGAAGCTCCACGCGTTCCTGGAGTGATGCCGCTCCATGCGAATCGTCTTCTGCGGAACTCCCGAAAGCGCGGTACCGAGCCTCGATGCGATCGTCGCGCGGAAATCGGCTTGGGAAGTCGTCGCCGTCCTCACGCAACCCGACCGGCGCGCCGGTCGGGGGCTCCGGCCGAGTCCGAGCCCCGTCAAAGAGCGTGCGCTCGCGCACGACCTGGCGGTGCAAACGCCTTCGCGGCTCCGGGACGTTCGCGAGACTCTCGAGTCGCTCGCGCCCGACGTCATCGCCGTCGTGGCCTACGGGCACATTTTCCGAAAGTGGCTCCTCGAGCTACCGCCGCTGGGTTGCGTCAACCTGCACTTCTCGCTGTTGCCGCGCCACCGGGGTGTGGCACCCGTGGCGTGGGCGATCCTCGCGGGAGACGAGGAGACGGGCATCACCACGATGCGAATGGACCGCGGGGTCGATACCGGTCCGCTGTTTCGCCGAGAGGCGGTGCCGATCGAGGGGGACGACACGCGGGGCTCGCTGACCGCGCGCCTCGCCGAGCGTGGCGGACCGCTGCTCGTGGAGACCCTCGCCGAGCTCGAGGCGGGGAGGGTGCGACCGCAAGACCAGGACGAGACGCGCGCGACTTACGCGCGCAAGCTCGAGAAGGAGGACGGCCGGGTCGACTGGCGCCAGCCCGCCACGGAGATCGAGCGCCGGGTCCGGGGTCTGAACCCGTGGCCGGGGGCGTTCACGACGTTCCGAGGGACGATCCTCAAGGTTCACGCCGCCGACGCGATGTCGGGAGAGTTGCCGGCGGGCGCGGTTCGCGAGCGGGACGGCCACGTGGTCGTCGGCACGGGAGACGGACTCCTCGGCCTCCGGGAAGTCCAGATGTCGGGCAAGCCCCGATTAGATGTCGGGCAAGCCCCGATTGTCGGGAGAGGCATGGTTTCGAGGGGCACGCGCCCGCGACACCGAAGCTCTCGGCGTGGAATGAGCCGCCCGACGGCCCGAGAGATCGCGCTCAGGTCTTTTCTCGACTGGGACGCGGGCCTCGAGACCGCGGACGAGCTCCTCGCTCGACACCTCGACGAGGCGGCCGTCCGAGGGCGCGAGCGTGACCTCGCGTGGCAGCTGGTGCGCGGCGTCTTCCGGTGGCGGGGTCGCCTCGACTGGCAGCTGGCCGAGCTCGTGAGTCGGCCGCTCGAGAGTCTCCACCCGCCCATCCGGTGGATCCTCCGTCTGGGCCTCTACCAGCTCGAGCATCTCGATCGCGTGCCCGCCCACGCCGCGGTCGACACGTCAGTGGGGCTGGCGAAGCGGTTCGGACACCGGGGCTCGGCCTCGCTCGTGAACGCCGTACTGCGAAACGCGCCCGACGGTCTGGCGCGAATGACGCCGCCGGATGCCTCCGACGACCCGGTGGGCCATCTCGTGGCCCGGACGAGCCATCCCGCCTGGATGCTCGAGCGTTGGCTCGAGCGCTTCGGCTTCCGAAAGACCCTGAATCTCGCGGCGGCGGGCAACGAGCAACCTTCCTTGACCCTTCGCGTCACCTCCGACAGAGTCGACGCCGCCGGGCTTCTGGAGGATCTGCGCGGGCAGGGAATCGAGGCTGAACCGGGGTGTCTCCTGCCGGGTCACGTGCGCGTGATCGAGGGCTGGCGCCGCGAGCTGCGCCCGATCCTGGAGGCGGGTATCTGCGTCGTCCAGGACGAGGCGGCCGGATTGGTCGCGCACCTCGGATTACCCGCGCTCGGAGCCCGCATTCTCGATGTCTGCGCGGCCCCCGGCGGGAAGGTGTTCGCGTTCGCGGAGCTCTGCGGGGATGCGCAGATCGTCGCGTGCGATGTATCGTCGCGGCGGCTCGACCGGCTGCGCGAGACGGCGGAGCGCCTCGAGCGTCGCGTCCATCTCGTGGTCGCGGACGGGCGACATCCCGCGACGCGGGGAGGATTCACACGCGTGCTCGTCGACGTACCATGCACGAACACCGGCGTCCTCGCGAAGCGCGCGGACGCGCGCTGGCGGCGGCAACCCGAGGACGTTCCTCGACTCGCAAAGCTCCAGGGGACGATCCTCGACGCCGCGCGCGAGCAGGTCGGTCCGGGCGGGGTCCTCGTCTATTCGACGTGCTCTCTGGAGAGGGAGGAGAACGAGGACGTGATTCGGGACTTTCTCGAGCGGCACCCTTCGGACGAGCTCCTGCCAGCCTCCAACGTCCTTCCCCCGGAAGTCGTCGACGGTGAGTTCCTTCGTACCGATCCGTCCGCGTGGCCGGTGGACGGGGCGTTCGCGGCGGCGATCCGGCCGCATACCTCGAAGCTCAAGGTGGTCTCGTGAGACGCGTACTTCTGTTCGCCGCCGCCGCCGGGGTTGCCTTTCTCACCGGTCTCGGGTTCTTCCACTTCGGGATGCTCGCGTTCGTGAGATCGGGCGCGGAGACGAAGGTGCCGGATCTCGTCGGCCTCGACGTCACCATCGCCCGAAGCGCTCTCGATCATTCGGGATTCACGTCGGTCGTGGAGCGCGAGATCTTCTCGCCGGACTTCGGCGAAGGACGTGTCGTGGAGCACCGCCCCACCGCGGGCGAGGTACTGCGCAAGGGGCGCAAGGTGTGGCTCACCGTCTCGCTGGGCGTACGCAAGACCGAGACGCCGAACATCGTCGGGCAGTCCTACCGTCAGGCCGGCATCGCGCTGGATCGCGGCGGACTCACCGTCGGCAGCGTCTCGCGATTACATCACGCGAGCGTGCCCCGCGGGCAGGTCGTTTCCCAGGACCCGCCGTTCGGTGCGCAGTGCGCGGAGGGCACTCGCGTGGACCTGCTCGTCAGTCTGGGCCCCCCTCCCGATGCGTGGGTGCTTCCCGATCTCACGGGTCGACCCGCCCGTGAGGTCGAGTCGCTTCTGCAGCGACACGGGATTCGCGTGGGCGAGAAGACCGTCCTCATCGATCGCGCCGTGCTCCCGTCGACCGTGCTCGAGCACGAGCCGCCGGCGGGAAGTCGCGTCGAGAGCGGCTCCGAAGTGGATCTGGTGATGTCGTCGCGGCGCTGAGACTCGTGTCCGCGCTCAGCGTTTGCCGCGGTAGAATTCGCGGAGACGGTTCTGGACGCGACGATGGTGGAGCTCGTCCGCCCGGCGGACGTCCGACGGCTCGACCGAGAGCAACGAGTCCCAATCCTGCGGAGTGATGGTACGCTTACGGCGCGGACCCTTCTTCTTGAATGCCCGAGCCGCCGCGAGCGCGTCTTCGTTCAGAGACACTCTCTCGGTCGCGGTGTGCGGGATCCAGGCGTATCGAAGGTTCGATTCCGGGTCGGTGGGGAAAAGAATGAAACCCGGCTCGTCCAGGTCGTACTCGTCCGTCCATCCGGCGAGTTCCTCGCCGTCCGTGAACTCGACCCATACCTTCGTGGGTGCGCGATCCACGCCGCCGAACTTCTTCCTCTCCGTATGGTGCGGATTCCCCTCGAGCGACTTCACGAAGAAGACCGCCTTCAGCTGAGTGCGAAGGACCCGTTCTGGCTCTCCGGTCCGGGGATCCATGACGTGGAAGAAGTAGCGATCCGGCCGGAAGTCTTCCGTCGTGCCTCGAATCAGCTCTCCGTCCTGGTTTCGAGCAACGATCAGGAACCCGAACTCGTCCACGCGCCTCGCCCTCCGGGGATGTCCGTCCCAGGATATCGGCCGAACGGGGGGCGCGGATGAGGCCCGTCCGGAAGGCCGCGCCAGCGCTACTGGCTGACGGTCTTCAGGAGGTCGTGGCTCGACAGCGTCTCCAGCAACAGGGCCGCGAGAGCCTGGTTCCCGGCGTCTGAGAGGTGGATGCCGTCCGGTCGGAAGAGCTCGTCTCGCGCCGCTCCGGCCGCCGGGAATCGTCGCTCCGGGTCGCACAGGATCACCCCCTCTGCCTCGGCCACCTGGCGCACGATCGACACGTACTGCTGGTGGAGAGGGATCAGGTCGTCGAGCTCCTTCAAGTAGTTCTCCTCCCGGAGGAAGGACGGCTCCTCCCCGGGACGGTGCGAGGAGGCGGCTGTGACGAGAACCGGAACGGCCCCGCGGTTCCGAGCGAGCTGCACCATCGCGCGGAGGTTCTCCCGGAAGTCGGTGGGCTGGACGCGTGGGGGCGGATCGTGGCGGTCGGAGTGGAGCGCGATCCAGAGCTTCTGCACGAGCTGAACGAGTCGCCACCGGGGGAAACTCCAGAGTCGCGCCGCGCCGGCGTCCTCGATGCCGAAGCGGGTCCAGTGGTCGTTCCAGCCGAAGTACATCACGACCACCCGGGGTTCGAGACCGAGGATGTCGCGACGCAGAGCCCGGAGCCCTTGAAATGTAGACCATCCGCCGACGGCCAGGTTCGAGAACGAGAGATTCGCACCGCGCACGGCGACCATGGCGGCGAGCCTCTCGTCGTAGTCGCCCCACGCGGTGCACGAATCTCCCAGCAGAACGAGCGCCGGGCGGCTGGTCCGTGCCGCTCGTACTGCGGGCTCGTAGCTCGATGAGGTCCACAGGAGGTCCGGGTCGGGGACGAATGTTCCGACCGCAGCGCCGCGCGCAACTCCCCGCGGGTAGAGGTGAGGGTAAGGCTCGAACGAGAAGCCGGCAGCGCGGAGGACGAGCTCGGCGATCACCAGAGAGGCGACAAGACCCGCGAGCACGAGCGCGATGTTCGTGAGGCCGCGGCGCGAGGGAACTCCTCCAGGACACGAGACCGGTGACTCCAGGGCGATCTGCCGCGGAGCATCCTACCGGAGAATGTTCTGGAGCGGGGGCAGGAACCTGTGATCGAATGCCGCGGTCATGCTGAGGCAACTCGAGCGCCCGCGTCGCGCGGGTTCGACCCGGGCCACGTGGATGAGCGGGCCGTTGTGCGCCGTCGTGCTCATCGTTCTGTCGTGCTCGTCACCGCCCGCCCGCCCTTCCATCGTGATCGTGGTACTGGACACGGTGAGGCGTGACTTTACCGGTCTTGGCTCGTCGGTCCCGCAGGGCCGCGCGTGGGCTCCCCACCTCGACGAGCTGGCGCGGGAGGCGGCCGTGTTCCCCCGCGCGTGGGCGAACGCTCCGTGGACCGTGCCGTCGCACGCCTCGCTCTTCACCGGTGAGCTGCCGGCCGCCCACGGGTGCACTTCCTTGCGACCGAGGTTCGACGCGCCGACCCCGGCACTCGCGGAGGTCCTCGGCGCAGCCGGCTACCGGTCCGCCGCCTTCTTCAGCAATCCCTGGCTCTCCGACGAGGTGACCGGGCTGCTGCGCGGCTTCGACGAAAAGCTAGCGGCCGAAACGCCCGGCCCGGTCGGTGAGCCCGGCCAAGACCAGGGTGGAGCGGCGACGCTTCGCAACGTCGACGAATGGCTCGGGCGCCGCGGAGACGAGCGTCCGTTCTTGCTCTTCGTGAACTTCTTGGAAGCGCACGCGCCATACGATCCGCCGAAATCGTCGCGCGACGAGCTCTTGCCGGACTTGTCATACGACGAGCGCGTCACGACGGAATGGATGCTCGACTTCCAGGCCGGACTGACGTCTCCCGAGGCAGTCGACTGGCCGACGGTCCGCCGCCTCTACGGCGGCGACGTGCACTTCGCCGACGCGCTGCTCGGGGAGCTGATCAGGCTCCTGCGGAAACACGACGTTTTCGACGACGGCGTGATCCTCGTCACGTCGGATCACGGGGAGAACCTCGGCGAGCTCGGTTACGTGAACCACCAATTCCGAATCGACGAAGCGCTGCTGGCCGTTCCGCTCCTCCTGAGAGCGCCCGGTCGCGTCGAACCCGGGGAGCGGAGCGATCCCGCCATGCTGACCGACGTCTTCGCCACCGTCCTGGAACTCGCCGGCGTGAAGCAGGAGTTGCCGCGCCACAGCCGTTCGCTGGTGAAGCCGGCGGAAACGTCGGAACCTCGGGCGCTGTTCGCGGAGTACACGGGTGGACCGCCGGCTCTCGTCCGGTATCTGCAGCAGAGAAATCCCCGGCTTGATCCGACTCCGTTGCGGGAGAGCCTCCGCACCGTACGGTGGGGGGATCTTCGATTGACCGTGGGCGGGGGCGGGGTGGCCATGCTTCACGATCTCGCGGCCGATCCGCAGCAGAGAGTGGACATAGCGGCCGAGGCGGAGGAATCCGTCCGAACGCTCGCCGAACAGCTGGCCCAGGCGATGGGCCCCGCTGGACGTGGAGACGAGCCCGAGCGGACCGACGGCGCCCCCGACGTGAGCAAGAGCACGAAGGAGAGGCTCGAGAGTCTTGGCTACGTTCACTGACCTGCGCCTCGCGCCGCTCGCGCTCCTCGCGTTCGCCCCGTCTTGCGATCGCTCGCCTCCGCCCGCGCGCAACGCCGTGGTGATTCTGCTCGACACCTGCCGCTACGACGAGGTCGGCCGCACGACGCGACAGGGTCCGGTCACCCCGAGTCTCGACGCGTTCGCCGACGGTGCGACGCGCTTCACGAAAGCGACGTCGCCGGCGCCCTGGACGCTCCCCGCGGTGGCGACGCTCCTGACGTCCGCGCATCCCACCGTACACGGAGCGAAGGGTCATTACCCCGACTTCACCGGCCTGCGTGACGTTCCGACCGGAGCCGAGGGCATGGCCCGATCCGGAATCCGGACCTGCGCGATCGTGAACTGTCCGTTTCTGGATCCGGTGCTGGGACTCGGTCGCGGCTTCGATCGCTTCGACTACTACGCCGACCACGGCCCGGAGATTCGGACCGCGGGCGACGCACTCGATGCCGCCATCGACTGGGTACGAGAGAATCGTGACGAGCGGTTCTTCTTGTTCGTGCATCTCTTCGACGCGCACATGGACTACGAGCCGGCGGAGCCGTTTCGCTCACGCTTCCTCGAGGGCGAGCCCCGTCCGTTCGACGGCCCCTTCGCAGGGGTCGGCCGGTGGCGTCGGTCGGGAGCCTCGTCGGCGGTGCGTCGATACGCTCGCGCCCTCTACCGCGCGGAGATCGCGGCGATCGACGATGCGATCGGGAGTTTCTTGACCGATCTGGAAGGACTCGGAGTGATCGAGGAAACGGCGGTCGTGATCACGTCCGACCACGGCGAGGAGTTCTGGGAGCACGGCCAGTTCGAGCATGGCCACACTCTGTATGAGGAGCTTCTGCACGTGCCACTGATCGTCCGCGCGCCCGGCCGCGCCACCACGCCCGAGGTGCGTGCCCGGGTCGGCTTGATCGACGTGATGCCGACCCTCTACGAGCTCCTCGCTTTGCCGCCGATCGAGAGCTTCGAGGGTCGATCGCTCGTCCCGCTGCTGGACGGTCGGACGCCGTCCGGCCCTCGAAACCGGTTCAGCGAGTCGATCCTCTACGGCCCGGAACGGAAGGCCGTGACGAGCGAGCGTTTCAAGTTCATTCGTTGCAAAGAGGATGGAACCCGTGCGCTCTTCGATCTCGAACAGGATCCCGGGGAGGCGCGCAACCTCATGGAGGAAGAGCCGGAGCGCGCGCGGGAGATGGAATCGCAGCTCGACGACTGGGAACGGCTCGAGGAGCGGCGAGCCCAATCGACGCCGGCGGCCGGGGTGATCGACATGGAGAACGTGATGAGCAAACTGCGGTCGCTGGGGTACGCGGACTGAAGTGAAGGACCCATCCGGTGACGGGGCGGCGCCCCCATGCTACCTTGCGCCGAGATGGAGGATGTCATGAGTCGCCCGGTGCAAGTCGCGCCCTCGCTCCTGGCCGCGGACTTCGTGGCCCTCGCGGATTCCGTCCGTGAGGTCGAGGAAGCCGGCGCCGATCTCCTTCACCTCGACGTCATGGATGGTCAATTCGTGCCGAACATCTCGTTCGGCCCGGTTGTCGTGGAAGCGGTGAAGCGCGTCGCGCGGCTGCCCCTCGATGTTCATCTGATGATCGACGATCCGATCCGGTACGTGGACGCGTTCGCCGACGCGGGCGCCGAGTTCCTGACCGTGCACGTCGAAGCGTGTCCCGACGTCGCCGCTACTCTCGAGGCGATACGGTCTCGCCGGGTTCGGCCGGGGATCACCCTCCGGCCGCGCACCCCGTTCGCGGACGTCGAGCCGTTCCTCGCCGCCGTCGATTTGGTGCTCGTCATGACGGTGGAACCGGGATTCGGCGGGCAGGCGTACCTGCCCGACCAGGAGCCGAAGCTCTCTCGCGCCCGCGAGCTCCGCTCCGACTCCGGCCTCGACTACCACATCGAGGTCGACGGCGGTATCGGCGCCGAGACCGGTCCCCGGGCCGTCGGGGCCGGTGCCGACATCCTCGTCACCGGATCGGCGCTCTTCGGGTCCCGCGACATCTCGGGGCTCATCCGGGGCTTTCATGCGCTCGGAGGGGCCGCTGCCCGGTAGGGTGGGTGCCCGCCCGGCCGCGGGATGCTTCCCCCGCTCCGCGCGGGGAGCGCTCGGCCCGACCCCGGGATGCTTCCCCCGCTCCGGCACCGGCGGGGCGACTTGCTGAGCGACACTTGGAGTGGGAGGCCCGCCGGCGAGTCGCGGGGGAAGCACACCCGGGCCCTGGCCGGCCTGACGTGGATCGCTGGCGTCAGTCCGGCTCACGGGTCCGGGGAGAGACCTCACCCGCTCCGGCACCGGCGGGGATGACTCGCGCGACGACCATCGGTCCGTGAGACCCGCCGGCGAGTCGCGGGGGAGGCCCCTCTTCCCGGATCCCCGAGCCGGCCTTGTAACTCCTGCCGGGAGTCCTGGTGACTCCCGCCGCGGGAGTGGCTCGGGCGAAGCCGGCTAACGATGGG
>JALGZO010000508.1 GCA_025774865.1 bacterium
GGGGACTCGTCGTCAACCGCCGCACCGACCTCACGTACGGCGAGCTTCTCGATGATCTCCCCTTTCCCGCCGCCTCGGAAGGAGCGGTTTTCTGGGGTGGGCCGTGCGAGCCGTCCCGCATGCAGGTGCTCCACCGCCTGCGGCGCGAGCTTCCGCACGAGATGGAGATCTGTCGCGAGATCCGTCTCGGCATCGACGCGGATACGTTCCGCGACGTCGTCGCGCATTCGCTCCTTCCGGGCGAGGCGCTCCACGCATACGTCGGTCATGCGGGTTGGGGCGCGGGGCAGCTCGCGGCGGAGCTCGAACTCGGATCCTGGATCACGTGCTCCGCGGAGCCCGACATCGTGTTCGACACGCCGCCCGACGAGATCTGGGACTCGGTACTCAAATCCCTCGGATCCCCTTATTCGCGACTCACGTCGATGCCAGTCGACCCGCGAGTGAACTGACGCCGGAGTCGAAGCCGCTGAACGTCGTCGGAATCCGCCGCGAAGACAAAGGCGAGTGGGAGCGCCGGACGCCGCTCGTGCCGGACGACGTCACCCGGCTCGTGCGACATCACGGCCTCGAAGTGCACGTGCAGCGATCCGACCGGCGCTGCTTTCGTGACCAGGACTTCGCGGCCGCCGGGGCCGAGCTCGTCGACGACCTTTCTGACGCCGGCGTGATCCTCGGGGTGAAGGAGATTCCCGAGGGACTCCTCGAGTCGGGCAAGACGTACATGTTCTTTTCCCACACGACAAAGGGCCAACCTCACAACATGCCGATGCTCAGCCGACTGCTCGAGCTGGGCTGCACTCTTCTGGATTACGAGCTCGTGGAGAACGACGAAGGCGTGCGGACCATCGCCTTCGGACGCTACGCCGGACTTGCGGGCGCGATCGATACGCTGTGGGCCCTCGGGCGTCGTCTCCAGGCGGAGGGTATCGAGACACCGCTGGCGCGCGTCCGCCCCGCTTGGCAGTACGAGGAGCTGGGGGCCGCCAGGAACGCGATCGGGGACGTATCGCAGGAGATCGCGAAGGGTGGGCTCCCCGCCGCCGTTTCTCCCCTCGCCTTCGGGGTGACCGGCGCGGGAGGAAAGGTGTCGAGCGGCGCGCTCGAGATCCTGGACCTCCTGCCGTCGCGCCGGGTGGATCCCGACGACCTGGAAGCCTTCTACGCCCGCCCCGCCGGCACGAACGAGATCGCGATCGTGAGCTACGGACCGGAGCATCTCGTCGAGCCCGTCGCGAACGGAGCGAACTACGACTGGGACGAGTACCTGAACCACCCGGATCGCTACCGCTCGCAGTTCGCTCCGCACCTCGGGCGCCTCGTCGCTCTCGTGCACGGGATCCTCTGGAAGGAAGGATTCCCGAAGTTCATCCTTCGCCGCGACCTGGCGGCGCTCTGGCGGGACGGGCGCACTCCCTCCCTTCGGGTGATCACCGACATCACCTGTGACGTCGGCGGATCGAACGAGAGCCTCCTGCGCGTCACCGACCCAGGAGATCCAGCGTACCTCTACGACCCCGCGACCGGACGCGCGATCGACGGCTGGACCGGGCCCGGACCGATGGTCCTGCCCGTCGACATCTTCCCCGCCGAGCTCCCGAAGGACGCATCGCAGCATTTCAGCGAGGTCCTCGCCCCGCTCGTTCCGGCGCTCGCCGGAAGCGACCCCTATCCGGCGGAGCTTCGGCGGAGCATCATCGTACGAGGTGGGGAGCTCCTCACCCCGTGGCGGGAAGAACTCGCCAACCCGCTCCGCATGCACGGACGCGCTCCCACGGACGAGGCGAAGCCATGAAGACCGTCGTCGTGTTCGGCTCCGGAAGAGTCGCCAACCCCGCGATCCGGACGCTGCTCCAGACCGGGCATGCGGTCGTCGTCGCGACCGATCAACCGGAGGCCGCGGGCACGATGATCGATGGGCATCCGCATGGCGAGGTCGTCGAAATCGATGCGACGAACACGTCGCACGTGCGCGACGCCGTGCGCCGCGCCGAGGCCGTGGTGAGCCTCCTGCCCGTCAGCTTCCACGTCCGCGTGGCCGAAGCGTGCGTCGCGGAACGCCGCCCGTTCGTGACGACGTCCTACGTCTCGGATGAGATGCGCGCGCTCCACGCCGAAGCGAAACGAGCGGATGTGCTGCTCCTCAACGAGGTCGGCGCGGACCCGGGAATCGATCACATGCTCGTGTCGCGCGCGATCCATCGGCTGCAAGGCGGGGGCGCCCACGTCGTCGGAGTCCGATCCGTGTGCGGCGGCATCCCCGCCCCCGAATCAGCCGACAATCCCTTCCGCTACAAGCTGTCCTGGACCCCGCGCGGGGTGGTCGGTGCCGGCAGGCGTCCGGCCCGCTTTCGCCGCGACTGGGAGATCGTACACGTCGGACCGTACGAGGCCTTCGACCATGCGGCCCCCCTCGTGATCGACGACCTCGGCTCGCTCGAGTTTTATCCGAACGGGGACTCTCTGCGCTTCGAGGACGCGTACCGGCTGTTCGAGCCCCGCACGATGTTCCGGGGCTCGCTCCGTTGGCCGGGGTGGTGCGAAACGTGGTCGGCGCTCTGCCGGATGGGATGGGCGGACCCGGCCCCGGACGCCTCTCTTCCCGGATCCACCTTCGCAGATGCGGCGCGGCGCGGCGCCGGCGCCTTCGACGGCGCGTCCGCGCGACCGGCCGTCGCCCGGGCGCTGAGACTCCCGGTCGACCATGCCGTGGTGGAGCGGCTGGCCTGGCTCGGATTGTTCGAGGAACGCCGGGTGCCCGCCGGCGCGCGCAGCCGGGCGGATCTGCTCATCGACCGAATGGAAGAGAAGATGCGCTACGGCCCGGGGGAGCGGGACGTCGTCGTGCTGGACCACGAGATCGAGTTCGAGACCGCGGACGGACGGCCGGGGCGATTCCGCGGGTCCCTGACCGAATACGGCGAGCCGGACGGGGACACGGGGATGTCGCGTCTCGTCGGTCTCCCGGCGGCGTTCACGGCCCGCCGCATCGTGGACGGGACGATTCATGACTCGGGAGTTCGGATCCCGACCCGCCCCGGCATCTATGAACCGATTCTCGCGGATCTGGAGGCCGCCGGCGTGACGGAGTTCGTGCACGACCCCGGGCGGGGGTGATCGGGAGCTCTGGACTCGCCACGGTTTCTTCCGTTCTCTTGAACACCCCCCCGGGATTGATGCTAGAATTACGGGCTAGCATCCTGGAAGTGGTCTCAAGTGTGGGCCCGTGCTCTCGGGAGTGCCAATCCTTGCGCATATTCCTAGCCGCGTGCCTCTTTGCGTTGGTCGCATCCCCGGCGCACGCCGAGCGGTTCGTTTACGAGCCCACGTCCGACTTCGATGACGGTCAGCTGGTCAACGGCACTTTCTGGGACTACGGTTCCCAGGAGTGGGCCGAGTTCCTTCTCTACTTGCGCCTGGGACGAGAAGGAGCCCAAACCTACGACAACTCCCTCCCGTTCGCCGTGCCCGACGTCTCGGAGGGCCAGACGCTCGCCGACGTTCGCCTGCGCCTGAACCAGCAGGGCGGCATCATCACGTCCGAGCTCAACGTGGTGATCTCGGCCGCGCTCGACCTCGACCCGCTGGCCACGCCGGCGCTGAACGGCGAACGGTTCGCCCTCCCCCGCACGAACGCCACGGTCTCCTGGAACATCACGGCGGCCTGGGACTCTTCGAGCCAGCGCATCGCGAAGTGGGAGGAAACGCCGGATCTGTCGCCGATCCTCAACGAGCTCGCCGCTCAACCCGGCTGGGACGCGAGCCCGAAGGTCGCGTGCTTCTTCCTGGAGGGCGACAACGTGACCGGCGAGAACGTCGTTCGCTACGACGACACGCACGGCCCCTACTGGGACGGCGGCAATCCGGGGATCCGGCCGGCCCGGCTCATCGTCTCGGAGAGCTTCCGCGACGCCTTCTGGGGCAAGGAGCTCCTTTGCCGGCCGAAGCCCTGGGCGATGGAGCTCAACGTGATCCCCCACGAGGACACCGATGCGTACGTCGAATGGGGCACCGACGGGGTGTCCTTCCCGAACGCCTCGGCTCCCGTGCAGATCGCGGGCGGATCGGCGCACCACTTCGTCATGAGCGGTCTGAGCCCCGACACGCGCTACTACTACCGGTTGCAGAACCGCCCGCAGGGCGGCCCCGCGTACGAAGCCGGTCCAACCCACTCGTTTCTCACCCTTCCGCTCACGGGGAGCGAGTCGCGCCTCTGCGTGACCACGGACATTCACGTCACGAACACGACGGTCCTCGGACTCCAGACCCACCTCGACCAGCTACGGACGAGTCTGGACTCCATGGCGGCCTTCCAGCCGCAGGGGTACCACGTGTGGCTCGACCTCGGAGACCTCGTGGTGATGCGGGCCCAACGGCTGGTCTTCGACGGCGTGGAGGCGGAGCAGCGCTACCGCCAGGCCCGCGAGTGGATCGAGTCCATCGGACACTCCCTGCCGTTCATTCAGGCGCGCGGCAACCACGAGGAAGTGAACGGGTGGGACTATGACGACAGCCCGGACAACATCACGATCTGGTCCGGGAAGAACCTGCTCAAGTACTTCCCGCCCCCGATGCCCGACGAGTACTACTCCGGCAACGTCAACCCGTTTCCGGACCTCGGCCTACCGGGCAACTACTTCTCGATGCGCCTGGGCAACGTGTCCCTGCGGGGGCTCGACCCGTACCTGTATTCGACCACCCGTCCCCACAACGCGCACAATCAACTCGGCGGCTCGAAGAACGGCTGGGACTGGGAGCTGGGAGACGACCAGTATCTCTGGCTGTACGACGACCTCGTCCAGAACCCCGGGATGTACAACGTCGTGTCCATGCACCATCTGACGTCCTGCTACGACCTGGCCGGCTACTGGTACGGTCGTGGTGGCATCGAGGTCGTCGACTACGACATCTCCAACCGCCCGACGTTCGAGTGGGGCGGGGCCGATTCGTCAGGTACCGTGGTGATCGGCACCGAACGGCCGGGTTACGTTCACGGCGCCGTCCACGACATGCTCGTCGCGGCCGGCAATCAAGCCGTCCTCACGGGCCACGACCACTTCTACGCGCGCCAGCAGCTCGACGGGATGTTCTACGCCACCCTGCCCAAGCCGAACGACACGGGGGAGCACACCGGGGATCTCTGGGGCTTCCGCAACGCCTGCTTCTACCCCCCTCCCGTCACGCTTCCGCTGGAGAACTCGGGGTTTCTCTCGATCGTCGCCGACAACTCCGCCGCGACGTTCGAGTACATCCAGATGTACCCCACCGAGGGACAGGGCACCGTTCGTGACAGCTTCACGCTGTTGCCACCGGTTCCCACGGACGCCGGCGTCACGGACGCGGCCAATGTGCGAAGCGTCGCGATCCGTTCGGTCTCCCCGAACCCCGCGCGCTCGTCGTCACAGGTCGAATACGAGATCGCGCGCCGCGGACCGGTCCGGCTCTCCGTGTACGATGCCGGCGGCCGCCTGGTACGTCGCCTCGTCGACGACGATCTCGCCCCGGGGATTCACCGCGCTCGCTGGGACGGTCGCGATCGTCACGGCGAGCGGGTAGCCGCAGGCGTGTACTTTGCCAAGCTCGTGACGTCGCGGGATCGCACCGACTCGGTGAAGATGATCGTTCTGAGGTAGGGAGACCGACGGAGAGCCGAGGTCCGGGAGTCCTCTCCCCGCGAGATACGTTGCCCGGTCCCTTTCGGGCTCAATGCAATCCCGTCTTGAGGGTGGGCCCGGTCAACAACTCGCGTTGAGAGGACTCCCGGACCTCGGCTCTCCAGCGGATTCGGAGCAGGGCGTCGAGATCCCGATCCCGGGAACTCCGTTTCTCCGCCGGGCCACCCCTTGACACTTGCGTGCCCTTCCGGCATCCATGGACGGCCACGATCATCCAGGAGTCTCATGCCCTCCCCTTCCCACGACGAACTCCTCCAGGCCCTTCGAACAGTTTCTTTCGAGTCCTCTTCGAAGGATGTGGTCGCGTCCGAGATCGCGCGGAACGTCTCTCATCGAAACGGACGGGGCTCATTGACGCTCGAGGTCCCCAGCCCCGGGTATCCGCGGATCGAGGAACTGACGCAGCAGGTCCGCGATGCCCTTCTCAGTGTCGCCGGCGTCGAGTCGGTCGACGTCGAGACCACCTGGCGAGTGCGCGCAGCCGAGACGCGGCACGCCGCCATCCACGGGGTCAAGAACGTGATCGCGGTGGCGAGCGGCAAGGGAGGTGTCGGCAAGTCGACGGTGGCCGCGAACCTCGCAGTCGGGCTCGCGCGACTCGGCGCGAGCACCGGACTCGCCGACCTCGACATCTACGGACCGAGCGTTCCTCTCGTGATGGGACACGCGGACGAGCCGCGGGTGACCGGGGACGAGGCGCTCGTTCCGTCGGAAGCGCACGGCGTGAAGTTCCTCTCGATGGGACAGCTCGTGCCCGGCGACCGACCCGTCCTCTGGCGCGGCCCCATGCTGCACAAGATGGTGAGTCAGTTCATGAGCGCGGACTGGGGTGAGCTGGACTACTTGGTTCTCGACCTGCCGCCCGGCACAGGAGACGTGCAACTCACCGTCACCCAGACCGTCCCCGTCGCCGGTGCAGTCGTCGTGACGACCCCGCAGGAGATCGCACTCATCGACGCGCGCAAGGGCCTCACGATGTTTCGCGACAACCAGATGCCGATCCTCGGGGTCGTCGAGAACTTCGCCTGGTACCAGTGCGGCAAGTGCGGGAAGCGGCA
>JALGZO010000509.1 GCA_025774865.1 bacterium
CCCGGACACCGCGACCGGGGTGGAGGTCACGGATCTCCTGCCGGTCGGCGTGACGTTCGTCACGAGCTCCACGACGCAGGGGAGCTACATCAGCGGGACGGGAGTCTGGACCGTGGGGAGCGTCTCCAACGCGGCCTCCGACACCCTCAGCATCACCGCCACCGTGGCCGCCGGGACGGGTGGCACCACGATCGTCAACACCGGGAGTGTGACGGCCGCGGACCAGGCCGATGGGAATCCGGCGAACGACTCCGACACGTCCTCCGTCACGGTGCAGAGCATAGATCTCGCCGTGACGAAGACGGTGGACGATCCTGCGCCGAACGAAGGCGGCACCGTCGTCTACACGGTGGCGCTCACGAACAACGGCCCGGACACCGCGACCGGGGTGGAGGTGACGGACCTCCTTCCGGCCGGGGTGACGTTCGTCACGAGCGCCACGACCCAGGGGACCTACGTCAGCGGGACCGGAGTCTGGGCCGTGGGGAGCATCCTCAACGCGGCTTCCGACACCCTCAGCATCACCGCCACCGTGGACGCCGGGACCGGCGGCACCACGATCGTCAACACGGCGAGCATCACGTCGGCCGATCAGGCCGATCCCAATCCCGCCAACGACTCCGACACGGCCTCCATCACCGTCCAGGGCGTCGATCTCGCCGATCAGGCCGATCCCAATCCCACCAACGACTCCGACACGGCCCCCATCGCCGTCGAGGGCGTCGATCTCGCCGTGACGAAGACGGTGGACGATCCTGCGCCGAACGAGGGCGGCACCGTCGTCTACACGGTGACGCTCACGAACAACGACACGGACACCGCGACCGGGGTGGAGGTCACGGACCTCCTGCCGGCCGGGATGACGTTCGTCTCCAGCGCCACGACCCAGGGAAGCTACGTCAGCGGCACCGGAGTCTGGGCCGTGGGGAACGTCCCCAACGCGACCTCCGACACCCTCAGCATCACCGCTACCGTGAACGGCGGGACGGGCGGCCTTTTGATCGTCAACACGGCAAGCATCACATCGGCCGATCAGGCCGATCCGGACGGAGCGAACGACAGCGACTCCGCGGGCGTCACCGTTCAGCTCCCGGCTTTCCAGGCTGTGGTCCACGACCAGTCCGAGACGACGCTTCTGCCCGGCGCGGGTGGCATCGAGGTCTTCCGCTTCGACGTCGTCAACACGGCTGCGGTCGCGGAGACCGTGAGCGCGATCACGCTCACGAACGGCGCCGTCGGCCCCGGGAGCCAGAGCCAGCTCGATGCGGAGTGGCTTTCGCTGCAACTGGCTGCCAGAAGCAGCTCCGGCCTGGCGCTGCCGCTGGAGGCACAGCGTGCCAGCAGCACGTTCACGGGTGGCCTGGCCAGCTTCACAGGGCTTACCGTCGCCGTCCCCCCGGGGGACAGGACCACGTTCATCGTGACGTCCGGAGCCTCACCGGCCGCCCGCGACGGGGACGTTCTCGATCTCTTGATCGCGGACTCGACCGCCGTCGCATTCACCCGGCCGGTGAACCTCACGGGAACATGGCCCCTCGATCCGGCGGGCGCCTTCCCCGTGGACGGGATGGCGGCCGTTCAGATCAAGGTCCTCTCGTCCCCTCTCCCGAACCTGCTCACGGGATCCGCCCGGAACCTCGCGTTCGAAGCGGTCGTTCCGCCGAACGGTTACGAGCCGGACGTGCTCGAGAATCTCAACGTGCGCAACGACGGAACCGCTCAGCCGGGATCGGACATTGAGAAGGTCGAGGCCTGGTGGGACTCTGACGACGACGGACTCTTCGAACCGGCCGGCGACGACGCTTCCGGCCTCCTCGGGGAGATGCTCTTCACGGGCGACCGGTGGGAGCGAACCGGACTGTCCCTCGCGATCCCCGATTCCGGACGGCGCGTCTTCCTGTCGTGCGACATTTCCAGCTTGGCCACCGAGGGTCGAACTGTGCGATTCGGCGTCCCCGCGGCGCCCTCCGTCGGCGTGGGGATGGCGAGCGCGAACGATGGGCCCCTCGATGCCCCGGTCCAGAGCCCGGTCACGCAGACGATCAGCAGCAACTTCGCGTCGACGTCGCTCTCGGACAGCTACTTGAACTTCCCGAACCCCTTCGCCGCCGGGCGCGAGGAGACGTCGTTCGCGTTCTTCTTGCCCCAGCCCGCGAAGGTGACGCTGCGTCTTTGGTCGGTCCGAGGCAAGGGGGTCAAGACGCTCATCGACGGCGTCCCCTTGGCGGCCGGCGTCCACCAGGAGACCACCTGGGACGGCCGCAACGGCCGTGGGGACGTGGTCGTGAACGGCGTCTACTTCGCGGAGATTGCCGCGTCGTTCGACGACGGCACGTCCCAGCGGCACGTCCTGAAAGTGGCGGTGGTTCGATAACGGCGCGGCCAACGCTCATGGCCGCGGCTACCGCCGGGCGCTTCCGAGATGCTCGAGTCCGGCGGCCGCCGCCGTGGTGCGGCCGTTCTGCTAGCTCTCAGTCCGGCGGAGCGGCGAAGCGAGCCCCGGCTTGCCAGGCGGCCATAGGGCCCAAATCCCTCCTCGAAACCCTCGAGACCCCAGAATAGCCTCCTCCGGCGCCGGCTCCCGGAGTCGCCGGGTCCGCGCGCTCAGACACTATGAGTTAAAGAAAACATCTGATTCGGCCGTCAACTGGAGGAGGAGAGGGCGGGCAATGAGCAGATAAGAACAGCTCGCATACGAGCAAAGACCTCGGGAGCCGGTCGCCGTCAGGGCGTCGGAGGGGGGACGGTGGCCCCTCGAAACGGAGGTCGAATTGATGAAGTGGCCGGAGTGGACCACTCCGACCGGGCTCGCAACCGCGGTCCTGTTCCTGATGAACGCTTGCGGGCCGACCCCCCTGATGGATGATTCGGCCCCGATCGACCCCGAACCGTCCCGCACCATCTCCGAGTCGTTCGAGATGGCGCAGGCAGAACGATTCCTGAAAGGCAACGAGTGGCAGCTCGACGTGGAGCGTTACGCTCGCGACGGGAGCCTCATCACGACGAACGCCGGTCAGGACTTCTTCTGGATGCGCACCCAGCTCGATCAGGAGCTCGACGCACCCGGAACACCCGCGCTCTGTGCGCATCTCTCCATCCGGATGGTCTACGACTCGAACGGCCAGATCGACTTCCCACCGGACTCGTTCTGGCGGCGCTACAACGACGCAATGCTTCCGCACGCGCTCCTCGATGCGCAAGGAATCCCGATGCGGTGGCCCGGGTACGAAATCTCCTGGGCACTCGATCCGACGACGGATCCGTACTCGACCCTGGCGCAGTTCATCGCTCAAGAATGGGCTACGGAGTTCGCTCAGCCGGACGGACGCTTCGGTGTCTACTTCGACGATTATCCGGATCTGTACCCGAACATGATGGCGGAGCTCGGCATCGAGGGAGCGCGCTACATCGAGATGCGTGACGCGTTTCGGGCCGGGCGCACTTGGATCGTCCGGGATCTTCGGGATCGCTTCGGTGACAGCATCGTCCTGACGGTCAACTGGGCGAAGGACGAGGACATCCGGAAGATCGACATGATGGATTCGCTGGACGGGATCGGCCTCGAAGGGTTGCTCACGTCCGCGCGCAAGTCGATTCTCGACGCCCAGTACAGTGCGTGCGTGGAGAAAGGGCGATCCTGCCTCTCGACGGCGTGGAACGACGTCATTCCCGACGACCTACCGTATCCGATCGTGAGACCGGGCTCTCACTGGATAGTCCGCTGGTACGAAGGAGACGAGCCGGGGAGCCCCAACTGACGACGCACGAGTAGGGGGAGCCTCGACGGTCATCGATGCGTTGATTTCACGCGCGGCGGCGCGGCATCGCGCCGCGCTGCCCCGACGCGAAGCGCGTTCGAGGCACAGACGAGTCTAGCGCCGCCGGAGGCGTGATTCCAGGACTCGCCGGTCATGAATTCCGCGGAGGCCATTCGGGCGTTGCGGTCGAGTTCGGCGCGCCGTACATATCAGGATGGGACCTGTCCGAAAAGTCGGCTTCTCGGGTGGCTGGGGGGTGCTCAATGAACGGGATCGTGAGGGCGCGGGCCCTCGTTCTTACGCTGGCCGTGCTGTTCAGCTTCGGTTGCCGCGACCGCGGTCCGGTGTCGGCCGGACCGCCTCCTCCGAAACTGCCGGGCGGTTCGACTCCCCAGTCGACTCCCGAGTCGTTCGAGATGGCCCAGAGGGAACGATTCCTGAAGGGGAACGAGTGGGAGCTGGACGTCGAGAGGTACGGCCGCGACGGCAGTCTCGTCACGACGAACGCAGGCGTGGAGCTGCCCTGGATGCGGGCGCAGCTCGAACTGCTCGATGCTCCCGGAACCCCGGCGCTCTGTGCCCACATCTCCGTCCGGATGGTCTACGACTCCAACGGCCGGATCGACTTCCCCGAATCCTCGTTCTGGAGGCGCTACAACGACGCGATGCTCCCGCACGCGCTCCGCGACGACGAAGGGAATCCGATTCGGTGGCCGGACTTCGAGGTCTCGTGGGCGCTCGATCCGACGACGGATCCGTACAAGACCATGGTCGATTTCATCGCTGAAGAGTGGGCGGAGGAATTCGAGCACCGGAACGGTCGCTTCGGCGTGTACTTCGACGACTATTCGGATCTCTATCCGCCGATCATGGCCCAGATGGGAATCCAGGGCTCACGTTACATCGAGATGCGCGACGCCTTCCGGGCCGGCCGGACCTGGGTCGTCCGGGAGCTCCGGGGCCGGTTCGGCGACGGCATCGTCCTCACGGTCAACTGGGCCAAGGACCAGGACATCCGGAAGATCGACATGATGGAAGCGCTCGACGGAATCTGCTTGGAAGGTGCCCTCACGCCTCTGCGGAACGTGATTCTCGAAGAGCAGTACCAAGCGTGCGTCCGGAACGGACGCTTCTGCTATTCGACGGCCTGGAACGACGTCATTCCCGGCAACCTCCGGTATCCGACCGTGCGGCCAGGCTCCCACTGGATGGTCCGCTGGCACCAGGGGAACGAGCCCGGCAGTCCCAACTGACGAGCTTCGCCGGGTGACGCGCGTCGCGCCAGGGGCTACGCTCGCCCCATGGCGTCTTGGGCCCTCCTCCTCTTCGGCGTCGCCGTGGGCGCGGCCCTTCTCTCCCGTCACTCTTCCCTGACGTTCCGCGGCTCGTCGCTGCTCGGGTTCACCGCCGTCGCCCTCGGCATGACGTCGCCCTTGGCGCTCGAGCCCCACCGCCTCATGCTCGCCGCGGGCGCGGGCCCCGACGCGTTCATCGGAATCTGGAACCTGTGGTGGACCCGGACCGCGCTCGAAGAGGGCCTGAACCCGTTCTTCTGCGATCGCATCTTCGCGCCGGTCGGAACGAGCCTCGCGCTGCACACGCACGCGGTCAGCTACGGGGTGCTGACCTGGCCGCTGCAGAAGCTCCTGGGGGAGGGGCCGACCTCGCTGTACCCCGTGTACGCCGTCATCGTGATCGCGTCCTTCGCGCTGACCGGATGGCTCACGTACCGGCTCGCCCGAGACTTGACCGGGCACCACGAGGCGTCGGTCCTCGCCGGAGTGCTCTTCGCCTACACGAGCTTTCGCTTCGCGAACACCGTACGTCTCCATGTCCTCGCGACGGAATGGCTCGTCCTGTTCGCTTGGGCCGTGGTCGCGTTCGTCCGCCGCCCGTCGCCACTTCGGCTCGGAGGAGTCGTCGGGGCCGGCTGGCTCCTGCTGCACGGATCCCTCGAATACTCGGTGCATGGCGCCCTCCTGGCCACGGGCCTCGTGGGTGCTGCACTCGTTCGACGGCGCGCCCGCTCCGCCCGGCGAGCGGCCGGTTCCGTCCGCCCGTGGTCAGCCGCTGCGCTGGTCGCGACCCTCGGACTCTTGGCTGCGCTTCCCTTCGCGTTGCAGCTTCGCGCCCGCCTCGCGGAGGGCGGCGTCGCGTTCGACCCCGGGCTCGCGGCGCACTTTTCGGCCGACGTCGTCGACTTCGTCGTGCCGAACCCGCGCCACCCCGTGTGGGGTGCGCTCACGGAACCCTGGACGGCCGCGCTTCACGCCGGCGATAGCGGCTACGGACTCTCCCTCGGGCTCGTCTCTTTGGGTCTGTTCGCGGCGGGGGCGGTGACCGTCGTCCGGCAGCGGCGCGGTCGCACGTGGCTCGCCGGCGGCATCCTGTTCATGGCGCTTTCCCTGGGCCCGGACCTGAGAGCAGGGGGGACCGTGCTCGCCATCCCGACCCCGCACGATGCGTTGACGACTCTGCTTCCCTTTCTCGGGGGCTCACGAACGCCCCTTCGTTGGATCGCCCCGGCCGGACTCTGTCTCTCGCTGGTCGCGGCGATTGCCTGGAGCCGGTGGCGGTCGCGTCCTGACGGTGGCCAGGGTCTGACCCGGGTCGGTCTCGGCGTGATCGGGCTCGTTCTGTTCGAGTCGCTCGTCGCGCCGCTCCCGACGACGGCGGTCCGGATTCCGGATGCGTATCGCGTGGTCGCCGAGACGGCTCGAGCGGCGCCGAAGTCACGAGCCGCCGTCTTCCACGTGCCGGAGCTCCCACCGCGGGAGAAGCTCCTCTATCAGACGACGCACGGGCAGCCCCTCGTCGGGAACGTGATCGGCGCGATACCTCACCGTAGCCCTTCCGCCGACGCGACGCTGCGCGACCCGGCGCGGTCCCTTCTGCTCCGGGAGTTCTCCCGCCCCGGCTGGCTCGCCGCGTGCCCTCCGGAAGAGAGGGCGCGCTCCGTCGCGACCGCGCAGGACTTCCTGACGAGAAGCGGCGTGCGGTGGATCGTCGTGTCGAGATCGGCGTGGATTCACGAACAGCGTGGCGCCTCCCGGCATTCCGTGCTCTCCCCGGCGCAGGCCGCGGCGTTCGTCGAGAACCTGCGCGGCCTCGGTCCCGTCCGCGAGCGTTCGGTGGGGGAGGAGACGCTGCTCGAGCTCATAATCGATTGAACATTCGGCGGTTGCGCGTGTCCCTTCGACAGATACCTCAAGGGAATGCCGCGCTCGCTCAGTCCACGTAGCCGAGAGCACGGAGCTGCTCGATCACCTCGGCGGGGGTGTCGGTTCCGACCGTCGCGGCTGGGGCGCGCGCCTCGACGATCTCGCGGTGCCGGGTGCTGAGCTCTTCCACGACGTGGGGGAGCTGCGCCGCGACGTTCACCGTCTCGCGCGGGTCGCGGGCCAGATCGAAGAGCTGCTCGTTGTGGAGCTTCCAGCGGCCGGTGCGGATTCCGAGACTGTCCGGGTCCGACTTCTTGTCGCGGCGGCCGACGGCCGGAAGATCGGAGGCCGGCTGGCCGGCGACGAGGGGCCCGAGGTCGCGGCCGGAGAACTGGGGAGGCGCCTCCAGCTCGAGCGCGGCCAGGAGAGTCGGGGCCAGGTCGATCCCGCGCACCTGCTCCCTCACGATGCGCCCGGCGTGCGCGCTCGTCGGAAACTTCACGACGGCCGGCACGAGAAGCAGCTCGTCGAAGAGCGTATGCGAGTGCCACCCCACGGACTTGCGCTCGGCGAACTCCTCGCCGTGATCCGACACGAGGACGACGATCGTATCGTCCCAGAGGCTGCGCTCCTTCAGGAACGCGACGAGGTCACGGAGTGCGCGGTCGCTGGAGCGAAGCTCGGCGTCGTAGGTCGCCGCGATGTGGCGGATGTCCGCCCACGTCACCGGTCGGGCTCCCCGGTTGATCTGCTTCAGCAACTGGACCGAGACGCTGTCGGGAACCAGACCGCGGTAATCGGATTCGAAGACATCCAGCCACCGGGGGTCGGGAGTGTACGGGTGATGGATCTCGTACGAATGCAGGAAGACGAAGAAAGGACCGTCCACGGACTCGATCCATTCCATCCCTCGGCGGACGGCGTGAGAGAGCTTCGTCTCCGGTCCGACGAGCGTCTCCGGCCGGTCCTCGGCGGAACGGCTGCTCTCGTAGGTGTCGAACCCCCGATCCAGTCCGAACGACGCGTCGAGCTGGATTCCCCCGTTGAACGAGGCGGTCGCGTAGCCGGCCTCGCGAAGCACTTCGGCGAGCGTCGGCACTCGCGGTGAGACCATCAGCCCCTTCGGCACGGACGCGCTGTGGTGGTGGGGAAGCAGCGAGGTGAGAAGCGAGGCGTGGGCCGGCAGCGTCGACGGTGAGTGCGACACGAAGGTCCGGAAGAGAACGCCGTCTCGGGCGAGGCGATCGATCGCCGGGGTCGTCGGCCACGGGTATCCGTAAGTCCCCAGGTGATCGGCGCGGAGCGTGTCGATCGAAACGAGGACGAGGTTGGGGGGAGGTCGCGGCTCATCGCTCGGCCCGCCGCACCCGGCCCCGAGCCAGGCGATCGAAAGGGCGACGGCGAGCGACCGCCGTGGCCGAAACCGCGCGGCCCTCACCGTGGCAGCTGGTACGCGCGCAACGATCCGTCGAGCGTTCCGACGTAGAGCACGCGATCGGCCACGGTGAAGGTCCGGACCATGCTGTCGAGATCGAAGAGGGGCGACGCGGATCCGTCCGCGAGATCGAAGGCGAACACTTCGCCGCGCTCGTTGCCGGCAAGGACGCGGTCGTCGAGAACGAACGGTCTCTTCGTCGTCCACTTTGAAGTGTCCGGAGGCGGGTGGCTCCAGCGGATCGTTCCGTCGTCCGGATCCAGCGCCAGGATTTCGCCGAAGGGCTGCATCCAGTCGACGAACAGCACGAGCAACGAATCGGCCGGAACCAGGTCGCCGTTCGGGGCGGCCGGTACCAGGTGAATCGCGGCCGTTTCGCCGGTCGCGCGACTCAGGCGGTGCACCAAACCGTCCTCCGTTCCGACCAACACGTCGTCCGCGAGGATCAGAGGGTTCGTCGTGATCGGCGCCGACAGGAAGCGCTCCCACAGAATCTCGCCGGTCCAGGCGTCGAACGCGAGCAGGGTGGCACTTAGCGGGGCCCAGAAGACGACCTCGCCGGCGACGGCCGGTGTCATCAAGCCGAGGTCGGGCCCTCCCGACTCGTCGGGGCCGGCCTGAAAGGACCACGCGATCTCACCGGTCTCGCGATCCAGACAAAAGAGCTCCTCCTCCAGGGTGCCCACCCAGAGGAAGCCGTCACGCTCGATCACCGCGGTCGCGACGCCGCGCCCGGCCGGCAGCCTCCAGCGAACGTCTCCGGTGTCGCGATCGAACGCCCACAGCGCTCCTTCCTGCTGGCTGTCCGTCCCCACGATCGCGAGCTCGCCGTCGAGGTGAATGTCGCCGTGAAACTGCGAGCCGCCTTCGTCCGGCCGCGTGTCGACCGACCAGACGACGTGGCCATCGTCGCGACGGAGGCAATAGAACGAACCGGAGCAGGAGCCCACGAAGAGCACGTCCCCCGAGACCTCGGGGGGGCAGTAGATTCATCCACCCAGGTCGTGATGCCATAGAAGAACGAGCGAATCGTCGGCAGCGGGTGAGATTTCCGCCAGCAGCAAGAGAGCGGCTCCCAATCTGAAGATCGGCATCCGACCTCTCCTCAGGCGACGGCCTTCCCCGGCAGAGGCTCCGCGGGCGTGGCGCGACCGTTGCGCGCGACACGTATGACACGTCCGTCCCCCTCGAGGAAGTACGTGAGATCCTTCCAGTTGAGTCGCCGGCGACGGAGGGTGACGTGCGCGCAGGCGAGGAGGCTGGCGCCGGGCACCAGAATGGACGCGCCGAACCACGCGTGCACGGACGGTCTCTCCGGAATCAGGAACCTGAAGAGGAAGAACGTCATGAACGCCCCGACCCCGGTGAGGATGGCCATCCCTCCGGCCCAAGGACCGGCCGGCCACGCGTGATGAATCAGGTGGTACCCGCCGTGGAACGCTCCGAGCCAAAGGGTCGCGACGTTCAGCGCCATCATCGTGCCCAGCACCCAGTAGAGGGAGGGAAGGTACGTCTTCACGAAGAAGAACTGCCGCCCGAGCCACCGGACGAAGCTGCGATAGCTCGTGATCTCCGAATGGGAACTGACGAGGAACTGCGCGATGGGAGTCACTCGCAGGCGTGACCGCTTGAGCACGCGACTCAACGTCATGTCGTCGACGACCGTGCGGCTCCAGATCTCGGCCAATCCGTAGCGCTCGAAGACGTCCGCGCGGATGGCCATCGACCCGCCCCACGTAGCGCCGCGGCACACGAGGGCCGCGAGCGATTGACACGCCTCGGCGATGCCGTGCAACGCGGAGATCAGGCGTCGCCCCTCCGGGGCGATGTAGTGGAAGCTCGTCGAGGCTTCACTCTGCCGGGTCGCGAGCGGTCGGACCATCATGCGCAGCCACGAAGGTCGAACGAGCAAATCTCCGTCGCAGAACGCGTAGACGTCGAGAGAGCCGTGCCGCGCCTCGCTGTGACGGATTCCGGCGAGCAGATTGAAGTTCTTCTGAGCGCATCGCATCCCGGTGTCGAGGACGCGTCCGGCGACCACGTGATCCGACCGGCCCAGATCGGGCAGGACCTCGCCGAGTCGGATCGCGGCGGCATCGCCCTCGGATGCGGCCGCCTCCGTGACGAACGTGATTCCGAACTCTCCGGGATAATCCTGCCGGGCGAGGGCCCGGGCGGTCTCCGCGAGTCGCGGCAGGTTTCCCTTCAGGCAAACGAAGATCCGAGTCCGCGGCCAGTGATCCGGGTCGGTGCGGTCGCGCAGGTGGCTCCTCCACGAGAGGAAGCCGCGGATCGTGCGCACCCAGAATCCGACATTGAAGGCGAGCGTCAGAATGGCGATTCCGAGAGTCACGATGCCGAGGATTTCCAATCTCGCTCCCTGGTCGAGCGTCCCCAGGACCTACCAGCCCATCAACCCACAGCAGCGGGAACAGATGGGCATCAGGCCGTCCTTCTTCAAGCTCTGACGGAATTTCCGGTACTGATCGTTGTTCCAGATCGTCAGGAGATCGTCCTTCTGGATGTTGCCGCAGACGTAGTCGGGGTAATCCCGGCACGTTGCGACGTCACCGTTCGGTAGGATTTCGGTGACGACCCACGGCTGGATGCAGCTTCCGTAGCCGAAGCGTTTCGACGGGTCGGCGTAGTACTCGGGAATCTGATCGAGGTCGAGATCCGGGATGAACATCAGCGGGAATGGCCATTTGCGCGACCGGATCGAGTGGACCTCCTGCCGCAGCGCCTCATCATCGAGACCGGTGAAGAAGAGGTATCCCTTCCATGCCTCCGGCTCGACTCCGAAGCGTTCCTGCATGACCTGAGCGTGCTGGCGGCCGTGCTCCTCGTTCGTGAACCAGGAGTAGTAGTAGGTGAGTAGATCGATCCCCTTGTCCACGCCCCAGTCGGCGATGTCCTCGAGATGGCCGACGTTGTCGCGAGAAATCGTCGCGAGAACGTTGACGTAAGGCCTGGAGGACTTCTGCCGCTTCTTCTCGGCGAGGACCGCGTCGAGACCCTCCATCATGAGGTCCCACGCGCGGGGCTCCTGCCGGATCTCGTTGTGGACCGGACCGATGCCGTCGACCGAGAGCATGAGCATGTCGACCCCGGCCCGGACGAGCCGAGCGGCGGTCTTCTCGAGCATGGTGCCGTTGGTCACGATCCCGACCGCCCCCTGCCTCCGTTTCATGTGCTCCATGAGCGGCATGATGTCGGGGTAGAGGTAGGGCTCGCCGCCCCAGATGTAATAGAAGGGCTTTCGGGGTGCGAGCTGATCGACCATCCGCCGGTACGTCTCGTACGGCACGATCTCGCGGATCTCGTCCGCGGATTTCTCGTGGTTGTACCCGGTTTCGCCCCACTGCCCGCAGGTCTTGCAGCGCAGGTTGCACGAGTTGACGATCTTCAAGCTGATCTGGCGAAGGGTGTGGCTGACTCCGTCGGTACGGCGCCGATCACGTGGGGCGAAGAAATGCTTCGTGGCCTCGGCCTGGACGAGGCGCCAGAAGAGGTCGGGCGTCCGAAGGATCACCGAGGAGAGATGCCGCACCGGGATTCGGCTGTTTCGCGCCCCGGACCCCGGTCGCTCGTCGACGAGCCTGGCTTCGTGCTCGGTGGTCGCCATTCCGCTCTCCCTTTCGCGCCCGCGGGCCGTGAAGGGCCCGAACCGCGGAATTGGAACCGCCGGACCGCCCCACCGTCAAGACAAAGTGCGGGCAGGACTGAACGATCTTGGCCGATTGCGACCGGAAGGGCACGCCGAAGCGCACGTCTGCGTCGGACGGGGCTCAACCGCTTCCCGCCCTCCACCGATATCCCGAGGGAGGAACTCGCATCCATCGCGCTTCGTGGAGGTCGTCCGACATGTTCCGATCCCGCATCCCTCTTCTCCTTTTCGTGACGGTCTGCGCCACGGGGCTCCTCGCCTCCGGCTGCGATCCGAAACTCACGGGTGTGCCCGGCCCGACCGGCAGCGGCGGCGGCGGCAATAATACTGGCGATCCGCCCGTCTCGGTTCAGCCCGAAGCCCGGAGCCTCACCGCGATATTGGCCCTGCAGATGGAGCTCTTGCGCGCGACTCTTTCGCGGAGCGTCGACTACGACACGAGCCTCGCCGGGCCAGCTCCACGAGCCGTCTTCACGACCGACTGCGTCACCGTCGCGCTGGTGGAGGCCACCGCACCGGAGTACTCGGTGCGCATCGACGATTGTGTGGACGGAAACGGTACTGTTTTTCGCGGTGGCGGCGCCACGTTCCCGTTCGAGGAGCCGACCGGTTACTACTTCTGGCCGTACTTCAACATCGAGAACAAGATCATCGCGCTGAATGAGGGGAACACGATCTTCAATCACACGCTGGACAACGGGAATCTCCAATTGACGTTCGAGCGAGCCGGCACGGGCGACGTGACCAGCGTGATCGTTTCGAGCTACTTGCGGCACCTGCACTTGGAACAGGCGATCACGATGAGCTACGCGGACGTGAAGGTCTCGGGAGGGCACGGGAACTGGAGTGAGTATCCGAACCCGGGCGAGACCCTCAACTGCTCCTGGAATGGGGTGGACGGTGAGTTCGATGTCGTGTTCTCGGGCGGCGCCGACGTGACCTTCACGCTGGGGGGGATCGCGTACGTCGCGAACCTGTCCAATGGAAGTGTGACGCTCGCCTCGGACTAGAGGGTGCGGACGGGATGTTCGATCGAAGGGGCTGGCCGCGCGGCCGGCCCCTTTTTCATGGCCGGGGATAGAGCTCCCGGCCCCCCGCCGGAAGCACCGGCTCACCGAGGCTGTCGCCCGACGTCGGTTGGAAGTAGAAGCGAGCCGTGGACCAGTACACGAGACTCCCGGACTCCGGCAAGAAATCCTCCTCCAGAAAGTCGACGCGCCAGGCGATCGAGTCTGGGGACGCGCCGCCCGGGATGGGCTCGGGCCAGACGACCAGGCTCGAGAGGCGAGCCGCAAACAGTTCGGGCACCGGAATGCTGTCGGGAGTCACGGAGTTCGCCTGCTCGGCCCAGTTGATCGCCGCCACCACCACGACGTCCGAGTCCACGATGTCCTCCAGCCGGTCGAAGGGGGGGTCGGGGAAAGCCGCCGGTGAGTCCAGCATCCACGGAGCTCCCCCGATCAGGTGCACGGTGAGCCTGCGCGTCGTGAACCCCTCGCGCGTGAAGTACTCGAACGAGTGATTGCGAGCCTCGCCCGCGGCGTTCATGACGGTGAACCCGCCTCCGAGCTCCGTGACGTACGCGTTCTCGGACCAATCGCGGGCCAGCTGGTCCGTGAGCTCGAGCGCATCGAACAGCGTGGCCGGCAGGACCATCCGGTCGTCCAGGAACTCGTGTCCGGGCTCGCTGCACCCCGCCGCGGCCGCCAAGGCCAGGATCGTGAACCCGGCCCCGCGGTTCCGAATCCGTCGCGCGAGTCCGCTCAGAACCATCGGAGCCCCAGGCGGATTCCGATCCCGTCGAAATCCACGCGACGCCGGCCGGGGAGGAAAGAGCTCTCCCACCAGGTCTCCTCGAGCTCCACCACCGTGGAGCCGAGACGGAAGAACAGCTCCGCGAACAGGTTTGTCCTCACATCCGTGAAGTAGTCCACCGTGAAGTCCGCCTCCAGGCCGAATCCCGTTCCCTTCGAGGTCACCTCGGACTTCGTTCCGGTCTCGATGAACACCTCGAACGTGTCTTCCAGCTTCAGCGGCGCGACGACGAGGCTCGTCGAGAAGGCGAAGCGAACCGCGTCGTGGAGGCGGGCTCCACCTACCCCGAGCGTCACGAAGAACGGATTCGTCTGGACCCGGCTCTCGTACGAGAGCGAGACGGGCGTACGTTGCCGTCCGCCGAGCTGTCCGATGAAGGTGAGGTCCCGGTCGTTCCAGGCGATCGTGGACCACTCGAACTGACTGCGTGCGAACCAGGTCTCCGACAGCCGCACCTGAAGCTCGATGCCGAACGCGTAGGTGAGCTCGAACGCCCCATCCTCGAAGCGGAAGCCGTCCTGGGAGAAGTGACGGGCCCGGTCGTTGAGGGTTCCCTCGAGGGCGGTGAGGGACCAGTACTGGAAGCTGCCCGTGAAACCGATCGCGAGGCGCCCGAACTCACGGGCGCCGAGCCCGATCTCCGGGTCAGGATCCTGCGCGCGGGACGAGGGCACAGCGAAGCTGCCCGCGGCGAAAACGAGCAGCGCCAGGATCGAGCGAATCACCGAGCCCTCCTCACCGGTTCAATCGTCCACTGTGCGGTCAATCGTGCACCATCGCAAGCGTGCAGCGCGGCGAGGTACTTGACGCGCCGCACGATCCGCCCGAGAGTCTCGCAGCAGCGGGGGTGTTTTCATGGAGGCACAGACCGACGGACCCGAATGGGTACTCGCCACGCTTTTCGTGATCGGTGCCGTTATCGTCGTCGTGGCGGCCGTCCGTGAAATCCGCGCCATGCGTCGGGAGAGCCGCTCCGGCGATCGAGAGAGCGGGACTTGAACGAGTTTCCGGTCGCGGAATGGCTCGACCGGTTTTCCTCTCCGATCGTCCGAATCGGCGTGATCCTCGGCGTCACGATGATCGCCGCGTTCACGCTCGAGTGGGGTTATCAGCGAGTCTTCCGTCGCCTCGCGAGGCGCACGTCCACCGGGATCGACGACAGTCTCTACGAACTCCTCCACCCGGCGATTCGCAACACGGTCATCCTGCTCGGAGTCTCCGTATGCGTGCCGTTGCTGGGAGCTCCGCCGGTCATCGCCAGTGCGCTGCTGAACGTCACGAAGTCCGTCGCCATCCTCGTCTGGACGGCGGCGCTGATCCGAGTCTTCTCGACCTCGATCCGTTACGTCGGGGCGACCGGACGTGTCTCCTACCTTCAGCCGCGCACCGTCCCCCTCTTCGACACGCTGCAGAAGGTCATCATCGTCACGATCGCCGTGTACCTCGTCTTCGTCGCCTGGGGTATCGATGTGACAGGCTGGGTCGCGAGCGCCGGCATCGTCGGAATCGCCGTCGGATTCGCAGCGAAGGACACTCTGGCGAATCTCTTCTCCGGCGTGTTCATCCTCGTCGACGCTCCGTACCGGATCGGCGACATGATCGTGCTCGATTCGGGCGAGCGGGGCCGAGTCACGGACGTGGGAATCCGGAGCACCCGCATCCTGACGCGGGACGATGTGGAGATCACGATCCCCAATTCCGCGATCGGAGCGGCGAAGATCTCGAACGAGAGTGGGGGGCCGCATCGGAAGCAACGAATCGACGTCCGGGTCGGAGTCGCCTACTCGAGTGACGTCGGACGCGTCCGGGAGATCCTCCTCGAGGTTGCGCACGAGATCGACGTCGTGTGCGAGCATCCGGAGCCGCGCGCGCGCTTCCGGGTGATGGGCGAATCGTCATTGGACTTCTCGATCCTTTTCTGGATCGACAGCCCCGAAGATCGCGGGCGGGCGGTCGACGCGGTCAACACGCGGATCTTGGAACGCTTTCGCGAAGCGGGTATCGAGATTCCGTTTCCGCAGCGCGTCGTGCACATGCCGCCCGGCATGCCCCCGGTTTCCTGACGGCCGCAACCACCCCGCCGCGAACGCGTTGAGCCTGTCGACGCCAGTGCCGGCCTGCTAGGATGATGTAGGAACACATCTCGCTGCTCAGCGCTCGCCGAGGATCCCGATGCCGAAGCAACCGGAGTCCGCGACCGCGACCCGCCGATCGACGGTCGTGCGTCATTTGCTGTTGTCCGCCGTGCTGTGGGCGACCTACATCCTCTACTGGCGGGTCGTGATCTCGCGCGGCGTAGAGCGGCAAGCAGCCCTTTCCCTCGTCCTCCTGGGGCTCTTCGTGGCCCTCCAGGTGCTTTTCACGCAAGCCTGGGTCCTCTACAACCGGCGCGTCACGGAGCCGAGCCGGGATCGCCGACGCCGCCGGCCGGCCGGGGTGAGAATCCCGACGTCGGATTTTCTCGGAAGACGCCTGCGCGCCTGGCCGCCGCAGTCGGACCTGACCCGCGCAGCCTGCATCATCGTGAGGGTCGACGGTGAGGAGAAGCGGTTCGAAGCCGGTCTGCCGCTCGAGGCGGAGAACGCCTTGGAGAGGCGTCGATGACCGACATCGTCTCCATGCTGGAGTGGTTCGAGCACACGCACTTCTACCTGGGTTGGCTGATCTTCTTTGCCTGGTACCCGATGCTGACCGGACTCATGTGGATCCTGACCGCTCTGTCCTACTGGTGGCGCCGAGAACGTCGGGCGACCGAGCCGCTCTCGCTCGGCGATGATCCGCCGTTCGTGACCGTCCTCGTTCCTGCGTACTGTGAGGGCCTGCACGTCGCGGAAACGATCGAGTCGCTGCTCGCCATCGACTATCCCGCGTACGAGGTGTTGCTCGTGGACGATGCATCGAGCGACGACACGCTCCATCAGGTCCAGCCTTACCTGCGCGACGGCCGCGTGCGGATCCTCCGGAAGCAGATGAACGAGGGCAAGGCGATGGCGCTCAACGACGGGATCCTCTGCGCCCGTGGCGATATCCTGCTGATCATCGACGCCGACGCGCGTCCCGATCCCGCGATCCTCCGTCACCTCGTTCCCCACTTCGAGTCGCCGCGGGTCGGTGCCGTCACCGGGAATCCACGCGTCGCGAACCGGCACACTCTGCTGTCGCGGTTGCAGGCCATCGAGTTCACGTCGATCATCTCGCTGCAGAAACGGGCGCAGCGAGTATGGGGCCGGATTCTCACCGTGAGCGGAGTCGTCGCGGCATTCCACCGCACGGCCCTTCTCGATGTCGGCCTGTTCAGCCCGGACATGGCGACGGAGGACATCGACGTGAGCTGGAAGCTGCAGCTCCGGACGTGGGACATTCGCTACGAGCCCCGCGCTGTCGTTTGGATGCACGTGCCGCAGCGTTGGGAAGACCTCTGGCGCCAGCGGCGACGGTGGTCGCTCGGCCTCGCGCAAGTCATCCGGCGCCACGCTCGACGCATCCTCGACTGGAGGGTTCGACGCTTCTGGCCGGTCGTGCTCGAGTCGGTGTCGTCGATCCTGTGGGGATACAGTTTCGTACTGCTGACGGGACTCTGGATCCTCTCGTACGCTGTCGGGTATCCGCCCGTGGGGGGTAGCCCGATTCCGAACTGGTGGGGGATGGCGATGGCGACCGTGTGTCTCGGGCAGCTCCTCACCGGCGTCGGCCTCGATCGGCGCTATGACGTCGGTCTCGGCCGCTCGTATCCGATCGCGGTCTTCTACCCGCTCATCTACTGGTTGTTTCTCGCGGTGGTGACCGCCCGTTCCACGCCGGAAGGACTTCTTCAACCGCCGTCGGGGCAGGGGACCCGTTGGAAAACTCGTCGCGACTGACCCGGGCGCTTACGGCGCTGGCGGCGATCGCGTGGCTCTGCGCGGCCACGACGGTGCCGGTGGAAGGCGCTCGCTTCTCGGGCGGCGGCCGGCGACTGCTCGAGGACGCGCACAACGCGGCGAGCGAAGATCGTCACGGCGCGGCCATCGCGTGTGCGCTCGCGGCCATCCGGCTCGACCCGGATCTCGAAGGCGAGTCGGCGCTTCTCATTGCGAACCAGCTCACCTGGTCCGATCGACCGAGAGAAGCGATTCCGTGGTACGAAACGCACCTGCGCCACCATCCCGGAGACTGCGACGGATCTCTCGGGCTCGCCCGGGCGTTGTCGTGGGTCGGTCGGCTCGACGAAGCGGCGGGAGTTTACGCTTCTCTCGGCGAGGACTGCGTCGGGGCGGACGGCGCCCTCGGCGTCGCACGCATGGAGGCCTGGAAAGGCGCGCCCCCCGCGGCGGCTCGTCGCTACGGTGACGTGCTCGAGGCGGACCCCGGCTCGCGCGAGGCGGCGCTCGGTCTCGCCAACGCCGAGAACCAGCGCGGCCGGCACCGTCGGGCGGCGGAGATCTACCGCCGGCTGCTCGAGGAGGACCCATCGGACGGCAAGGCGCGCGTCGGACTCGCGCGGGCGCAGTACTGGATGGGCCGTCACGATCTGGCTCTCGCCACGCTCGAAGGAGTGGACGACTCCGACGCGGAGGAGTTGCAGGCGGTCGTCCGGCGGGAGGAGCACCTGCGCGTCGAGGCCGAGGGCTCGGCGTTCACGGACGTCGACGACCAGGAGCTCGAGAGCGTCCTGGCCCTCGCGACCGTCGGATGGCACCCGCAATCCGGGGGCCGGCTCGAAGTGGTGCACGCCACGACCCGGGAGCCCGGCTCCGACGGCGTGCGCGCGTTTCGCGGAACCGTCGGCGCCTGGTGGCGGCC
Source organism: bacterium (assembly GCA_025774865.1). Taxonomy (GTDB): domain Bacteria; phylum ARS69; class ARS69; order ARS69; family ARS69; genus JALGZO01. The sequence continues at coordinate 18,619 of JALGZO010000509.1, forward strand.
CTCCCAGGCGTGGGCCGTCAATGCCTACGTCGGGGCGATCTTCCCACGCGCGGACGTCCCCGTGCCGGCGGGCGAGGGCGAGACGCGAACCCCCGAAGAGATCGAAGAAGTACAAGCTCTCTGGGACACGTGGGCGACCTGGACGCCGGCCGACTGGACGCGCTTCGATCTCGCGTGGGCGAGGGTCCCGATAGAGACGCCGAAGGCACTCGCGCGCGGAATCTTGATCGATGTCCTGGCACTGTCGGGCGAACGGCGCATCACCGACGAATTCGTGCTGCGCGCCCACGGCTCGCTCGCCGATTACTCCGACGGCAACAGTCGCACGGTCGTGTCCGGTTCCGCGGAGTACGGACCTCTTCTGCGCGGGAAGCCGGTGACCTTCCGCCTCGGCGGGGGCGGCTCCTACCTCGCGTTCGATGAAGACCGCGATCACGGCTACTACTCACCTGAGAACTACGACACGATCTGGGCGTCGGTGCGAGCGGTGGCCCGGCTCGGGCACGGCGTCACGCTCGATCTCACCTCACGCCTGGCGAGTGAGCGCGAGAACGGAGTGGATCGATTCGGGGTCTGGGCGAATTCGGGCGAGTTGCGCTGGCAGTCCCGCACGGCCTTCGCCGTGGCGATCTTCGGACAGCAATCCACATCGCGTTTCGACACGAGCGCAGGATACGCCCGGGAAGGGTGGGGGATTCTCGTGTCGCTCGCCCCGTGAGGAGCCCCGGATCGGTTGCCGGTCTCGTCCTCGCGCTCGGCCTCGTCGTCGGCGCAGGGGCTTCCGTGGTTCTCGTCGCGGAGTGGATCGCCACGGCCCCGACGATCTCTCCCGAAAGTGACCTCGCCACTCCGCTCTTCTCCGGGGAGGCGCTGCGCCACGATGGGCTCGCCGCGCAGGAGGCGTCCGGAGTTCCGATTCTCTGCTATCACTACTTCCGTCCCGGACTCACCCCGGCGCGGATGCTCCGCGTTCTCGGTGCGGTGTTGCTCAACATGCCGACGATTCCCGACAAGGAGTACTGGACGACCACCGTGCCGGAGTTCGAACGGCAGATGCGGTATCTCGCGGAAAACGGGTATCGGACCATCAGCCTCGACGAACTCTGCGACTATCTCGAGGGTCGCGCGGAGATCTCTCCGCGCAGCGTCGTACTGACCATCGACGACGGAGACCGGTCGTTCGTCGAGCACGCCGTGCCGGTTCTTCGCCGCTACGGTTTCACCGCCACCGTCTTCCTGCTGACCGGGCGCGCCGGCGGGAACGACTGGAATCGTCTCGACATCGTGGACTGGGAGACGTTACGCAGGCTCGAGGAGGAAGGAGTCGTGCGAGTGGAGAGTCACACCCACCGGATGCACGCGAAGGTGAAGGCCGCGGGGGAGTGGGTGCCGCGCTTTCTCCAGGAATGTCGAGACGAAGAAGGCCGCGTCTCGCCCTCCTCCGCGCTCGGCCGCGACCTGCTCGCGAGCCGCAACGCGATCCGACGCCATCTCGGACACGACTGCCGTTTCATCGCGTGGCCTTTCGGCTTCGGCAGCGCCGAGGTCGACTCGCTCGCGCAAACCATGGGAATGCGGCGGGTGCTCACGCTCCGGCCGAATCGGAACGCGCTGGATCATCGGGCGGAGCCGGAACCGTTGGACGGGGTCAACCTCGGGCGGTACACGATCACGGCCCGGACGTCGTTTCGGCTGTTCCGGATGATGGTTCGCCCGGCGGCGACAACGGTCGGCGGATGAAAGCGGGCCTCGGTCGATTGCTCACGCGCGGGTACTGGCTCGTCGAGGAGCGCTCGCTCATCGCCATCGCGCTCACGATCGGAGTCCTCTCCGGTCTCGCGGCGGCGCTCCTCGTCGGAATGATCTCCTGGCTGGCGCGCGGCGTCCCGGTCGCGGAACTGGGTGGGCATCCACCCTGGTGGATCGTCCTGGTGCCGGCGCTCGGCGGCCTCGCGGTCGGGCCCATCGTCTCGCGCGCCGCTCCCGAGACGAGGGGGCACGGGGTTCCCGAGGTCATGCTGGCGGTGGCCCGCAATCGCGGCGTCATCCGGGCGCGGGTGGCGGTGCTCAAGGCAGTCGCCTCCGCGATCACCATCGGCACGGGCGGGTCGGCAGGACGCGAAGGCCCGATCGTGCAGATCGGCTCCGCGGTGGGGTCGGCGCTGGGCTCGAAGGCGCGCGCCAGCCCGGAGATGGTACGGATGTTCGTGGCCTGCGGCGCCGCGGGAGGCATCGCGGCATCGTTCAACACGCCCATCGCGGGTGTCGTCTTCGCCCTGGAGGTGATCCTGCGCGACTTTGCGGGGCGGGCGTTCGCGACCGTCGTCATCTCGTCGGTGACGGCCTCCGTGGTCGCGCGGACCCTCCTGGGTCAGCAGGCTTTCTTCCGCGCGCCGGCGTACGCTCTGGGTGGCAGCTGGGAGCTCCTTCCGTATGCGTTGCTCGGCGTGGCCGCCGCCGTCGTCGCGCGGGGGTTCGTGGTCACGTTGTACCGGTTGGAGGACGGGTTCGAAGCACTGCGCATCCCCGACATCCTGAAGCCGGCGGTCGGGGGGCTCTGCCTCGGCGGTCTCGCCTGGTTCGTGCCGGACGTGCTCGGCACCGGACACGACGCGATCGAGCGAGCCCTCCGCGGAGAGATCGTGCTCTCCATGCTCGCCATCCTGGCGATCGGGAAGATCTTCGCGACTTCCTTCACGCTCGGCTCGGGCGGCTCCGGGGGCGTGTTCGCGCCGTCTCTGTTCATCGGCGCGATGCTCGGCGGTGCGGTCGGACATGTCGTCGACGCCGTCTTTCCCGGGCTCGGGGTGCAACCCGGCGCGTACGCGCTCGTCGGCATGGGGGCGGTCTTCGCGGGCGCGACCTGGGCGGCCATCTCCGCGATCTTGATCCTCTTCGAGATGACGCGGGACTACGACCTCATCCTCCCGATGATGATCTCGTGCGTCACGAGCGTCGTGGTCGCGAAGCAGCTCTCGCGCGACACGATCTACACCCTGAAGCTGCGCCGCCGCGGCATCGATCTGGACGAGGAGAGGGACAGCCCGCTCGCGAGGGTCCGGGTGGAGTCGGTGATGACCCGCGACGTCGAGACGATCGGGGTGGACACGCCGCTCGGAGTCCTGCTTCGGCAGGTGGAGGCCAGCGATCACTCGGGCTTCCCCGTCGTCGACGCCGATGGCAAGCTCGAGGGACTGATCACCTACGCGGAGTTACGAGACGGTATGCAAGTGGCCGGCACGGACACCGACTTCATCATCGCATCGGATGTGATGCGACCGTTCGGTCCGGTGATCCATCCCGACTCGAATTTGGAGGAAGCAGTGCACAAGATGCGCCACGCCGGAGTACGTCGCCTCCCGGTGGTGGCCGAGGGCGGCCACGGCACGCTGCTCGGGCTCCTCACGAACCACGACGTCGTGACCACGATCGCGCAGATGAGCCCGGGGGGCGCCGCCTCGGCAGGTCCGGTATCACGGTGAGAGGACGGGCGGCCCGGATCGCAATGATGGCGTCGCTCGCCTCCGTCGGCTGCGGGGACGGGGAGGCGCCCCCCGAGAGTGGCGACGCGGTCTTCGCGGACGTGACGTCGGAATCCGGCATCGACTTCGAGCACGAGGCGGGGGCGCGCGGAGGCTACTGGCTGCCGGAGGGGATCGGCTCCGGCGGGGCGTTCCTGGACCATGACGGGGATGGCGACCCCGATCTCTTCCTCGTGCAGGGGGGATTCCCGGAAGTACCGAACGACGATTGGCGCTGTCGCCTGTACCGGAACGAGGGCTCCGGCCATTTCACGGACGTGAGCGAAGCGGCTGGCGCCGACATGCCCGGTTACGGTCTGGGCGCGGCCGCGGCGGACTTCGACGCGGACGGTGACGTGGACCTCTACGTCACGCGACTCGGTCCCAACGTGTTGTTGCGAAACGACAGCGGCCGGTTCGCCGACGTGACGAGGGCAACGGGGGTCGGCGACCCCGGGTTCGGGACGAGCGCGGCATTCCTCGACTACGACGGGGACGGCCAGCTCGACCTCTTCGTCGTGAACTACGTCGACTGGTCGCCGGAGCGTGAGGGCGCGTGCTTCGACCCGACCGGCATCCGCGACTACTGCAGCCCGATGACCTACGAGGCGCCGACCACCGACAAGCTCTACCGCGGTCGAGGCGACGGCACGTTCGAGGACGTCACGGAGGCGGCAGGAATCGCGGGGGCAGCCGGCAACGGACTCGGCGTCGTCGTCACCGACTTCGACGGCGACGGCCGAATCGACGTCTACGTCGCGAACGACCAGACACCGGCGTTCCTCTGGATGAACCGGGGCGACGGGACGTTCGTCGAGGATGCGACGTTCCGGGGTTGTGCGTTCTCGGCGGACGGGATGGCGATCGCCGGCATGGGCGTCGTGGCGGAAGACCTCGACGATGACGGCGATCCGGATCTCGTCGTGACGAACATCCGAAATCAGGCGCACCTCGGGCTGCGGAACGACGACGGTTTTTTCGAAGACATGAGCCATGCGTGGGGCCTCGCCGACTGGAGCTTTCCGTTCACGGGGTTCGGCATCGCCCTCTTCGACCAGGACCACGACGGCTCACTCGACGGACTCATCGTGAACGGAGCGGTGAACCGCTGGACGGAGCCGTACGCGCGTGACAATCCGTTCGCGGAGCCGAACCACTTTCTGCGCCGCGACCGGACCGGAGGGTTCTTCGAAGTGAGCCCGCCCCCCGCGGTGGTGAGCATCCCGGAGATGAGCCGCGGACTTCTGACCGCCGATGTCGACGCCGATGGCGACCTCGACGTCGTCGTGACGAACAACCGCGGACCCGCGCGGATGTGGCGGAACGACAACGGGTCGGGATTCGCCTGGTCGATCCTCGAGCTCGGCGAGCTCAACGCCCGCGCGACGTTTCACGCGGCGGAACGGACCTGGACGCGGGAGCTGCGGCCGCACGCGGGATATCTCGGTACCAGCGAGCCGATCGTACACGCGGGTCTCGGAGCGGCCACGCGGATCGATAGCGTGGTCGTCGCCTGGCCCGGCGGCAAGGAGGAGACCTGGCGGGATCTGCCGGTGAATACACGACTCCGCCTCGAGGCGGGCACGGCGCCGCGCTCGATCGGAGAGGGGAACTGAGCTTCGATGGCGAAAAAGTCGCGCCGAGCGCACCGCCGCCGATCTCGCCGGCCGGAGCGGCCGTCGTCAAGTCCGCGCGGAAGGATTCTCGCGGGGGTCGTTGCCGCGGCCATCGTCGTGGCGGGGGTGGTCACGCTGCTGACGGGACGCGACCACGAAGTCCCCGAGCCTCCGCGCCCGACGGTACGCGTGACGGAGGACGGGGTGCGTTTGGCCCGGTTCGATCTCCACAGCCTCGCGGCGTGGTGCCGCGACGCCGGACTCCCGGACCCACCCGGCGTTCGCGAGGCGGCGCTCGAGGTGGCCGAGGGCCTTCTCGAGGCGCTTCAGGAAGCGGCCGCCGGCCAGAGCGCCGAGGCGTACGGAAGAGTCGGGCAGATTGCGGAGGGCCTCGACTCGCACGCCGCGGCGCTCGCCTACTTTCGAGTCGCGGCGGAGAAGAATCCATCCGACTTCCGGTGGCCGTACTACATCGGGTGCGTTCACCAGGAGACCGGTCGGCGGAACGACGCGATCGCGGCCTTCGAGCGAGCTCTCGAGCTGAGTGGAACGTATCCGACGACGGCGGCGCGGCTCGGGCAGCTGTACCTCGACGCCGGCCGCGACGACGAAGCGAAGCATCAGTTCGAGCGATACGCGGCCGCCCGCCCGGACGACTGGTTCGGCCTCGTCGGACTGGCCCGGCTCGCGCTGCGGGATGGCGATCCCGACCGGGCGCTCGCGCTCCTGGGTCGCGCGGCCGAGCTCGGCCCGGACGACTTCCAGGTGAACTACCAGCTCGGTCGGACGCACACGGCGCTCGGTGATCGGGAAGAGGCGCAGCGGTACTTCGACCGAGCGGAGCAAGCTCCGCAAGGCGGGTGGTTCCGGATGCGCGATCCGCTCGTGGAGGCGATGCACGGTGCCGCGTCATCGGTCGACGCGCTGAAGGTGGAATTCGAGCGCAAGAGCGGATCCGGGGACTGGGCGGAGCTGGCGGCCCTCGCCGAGGAGATCGTGCGGCGCCGGTCGGGGGACGTGCGGATGCGCGGCAACCTCGCGGGGCTGTATCGCAAGTTGGGGCGTTTCGACGATGCTCACGCCGAGCTCGACCGGGCGCTGGCTTATGGCGTGGACGACATCCGGCTTCACAATCTCCGCGCGGAGCTCCATCTCGCGCAGAACGAGTTCGAACCGGCGATCGCGGCGACCGACCGCGTCCTGGCGTTGAGCGCGACCGACTCCCGCGCGCAGTCGGTGCGGGGTCGCGCTCTCACCATGCTGGGGCGGTACGCCGAGGCCGAGGAGTGGATGCGCAAGAGTCTGGCGACCGATCCCGGCAATCTGTCGAACCGCGTCGTCCTGGCCGAGATCCTCGTCGCGCAGGAGCGACTCGACGAGGCCGCGACCGTCTTTCGCGAGATTCTCGGCGCGGAGCCGCTCCACGAATACTCGCGACGTCGTCTGCAAGAGATCGCCGCGCCGCGCTGATCAGGCCGGACGGCTCAGCGAAGCAACGTGCCCTTCGTGACGCGGGTGCCGTGGTCCGAGTCGAGCCGGAAGAAGTAGACGCCGTTCGCGGCGGGCCGCCCCGACGAGTCGCGTCCGTCCCAGCGGACGACGGTCCGGCCGGGCGGGGCCGTATCGTCCGTCAGGACCTGAACGACGCGTCCCGTCACGTCCAGTACGGAAAGCCGCACGCGCCCGCGCCGGGGCAGTGCGAACCGGAGGGCAGTACCGTGTGAAAAGGGGTTCGGCTCGAGCGAAGAGAGCCGAATCGCGGCCGGGGCGTCGCGAACCGGCGCTCCGGGGGACGCCAGGGCCGGCCCCTGCGTGTCGAGGAAGACGGTGGTTCCGAGGCCCGGCTTGAAGATGCCGGCCGTCGCCGAGGACGGGCCCGGGGCGCGGTCCGCGTCGAACCAGAAGTTGAAGAGCGTCTGGAAGAAGAGTGCGGGAGCGTCGGGGTCGGTGGCGTGATCGTCGGTCGACCAGGTCACCATGCCGTCGGCGACCGTCACCGTCCAGTCGCTCGCGGCGTCTCGGTCGGCGTCACGGAACCCGACCTGGGAGACGTTCGCGGTCCCGACGGGCACCGCGAAGGAGTACACGCCGCGATCACTCGTGCGGTTGTAGAGAGCGTACTCGTAGTGCCAGTCGGAGTCCGGTCGGGTCACCTTCGTCGCGAGGATGACGAGGCCGTCGTCCGGGGCCACCGCCTCGGTGTCATGGACGTCTCCCCAGTTGAAAACGACCGGATTCGGGTTGGGCTCCAGCTGGAACGGCATTCCGATGGTCGAGAATCTCCAGCGCGACCCGTCCCACGTGGTCGTGCACTCACGCCACCCGATGTTGTTGGGCAGGTATTCGTCGTCGGCGACGTAGTAACAACCCTCGTAGAAGTAGCGGGCGTCGGGATCGCCCAGGTCGGCGTCGTGAACCTCGAGACGGTGGGCCACGTCATCCGGCGCCTCGCCGAAGTAGCTCCGATTGCAGTCCGCGGGCTCGCCGTCGAAGAAGGACCCGCACGGCTCCCAGCCTCCGGTATGGGGATTGAACTCCTCGCGCGGTCCCAGGTAGAGGCGCGCCGCGTTGTTGCCCGCGGAGTAGGTGTCGGAGCAGCCGACGGCGAGATAACTTCCGCCGCCGCCAACGCACCCCAGGTCGCACTGGTCGTTCGCGAGCGCGAGAAAACCGTGCTTGAGCCAGTTCTTCCCGAGCATCTCGAGCCGGTCGTCCTTTTCGCGGAAGAGCGCGAGGCCGATCGTCGGGTGCGCTGGATCGAGCGGCATGTTTCCTATGCGCCAGGGAACATCGACATATCCGT